>JBQGDU010000250.1:0-11850 GCA_052039245.1 Aeromicrobium sp.
TCCAGCTGCTCACTCACGGTGACCCCGTTCCGTCTCGGGTGCCGGTGACAGGACTCGAACCTGCACGCCCAAAGAGCACAGGAACCTAAATCCTGCGTGTCTACCAGTTCCACCACACCGGCCCGTAGCCAACAATAGTGAAACCCCCGAGCGAGTCTCTCCCGACCGTCAAGGTCCCGACCCGGCAAGGCCACACGGCCGCGCGAAACGGGAGAGGGACGGAGAATCCAGCGCGACGCCCGAGCACGCGCCCCGGCCAGCCGGCCGCGGCCCCGCGCCGTGGGACGTGAGGCTCGTCCGCCCCTGGGACTCTGGCTTCGATACGCCTTCAGGAGCTCGTGCCTCGCCCTGAAGGCTACTCAGCCAGCGAGGTGTGGCGGTGTCTCGTCTCGGGGGCTGCTCAACCAGCGGGTCAGGCCGCGTCGAGCCCGAGGTCGCGACGGAGCTTGGCGACGTGGCCGGTGGCCTTGACGTTGTACTGCGCCACCTCCACCGTGCCGTCGGCATCGAGCACGATGGTGGATCGGATGACACCCTCGACGACCTTTCCGTAGAGCTTCTTCTCACCGAACGCGCCCCAGGCCGTCATGACCTCCTTGGTGGGGTCGGACAGGAGCGTGATGGTGAGGTTCTCCCGCTCGCGGAACGTCGCGAGCTTCTCGGGCTTGTCCGGGGAGATGCCGAGCACCGTGTACCCCTCGGCGGCGAGCGTCTCGATCGACTCGCTGAAGTCGTTGGCCTGCTTGGTGCACCCCGGCGTGAGCGCAGCGGGGTAGAAGTACACGATGACCTTGCCGCCACGCAGGGCGGACAGGGTCACCTCCTCGCCGGTGTCGTCGGGAAGCGTGAAGTCGGGTGCGGTGTCACCGGGCT
The DNA here is from genome assembly GCA_052039245.1 of Aeromicrobium sp. Classification (GTDB taxonomy): domain Bacteria; phylum Actinomycetota; class Actinomycetes; order Propionibacteriales; family Nocardioidaceae; genus Aeromicrobium. The sequence goes on from JBQGDU010000250.1 coordinate 874, forward strand.
GCAGTCGCGTCGTCATGGGGCCTATCCTTGCAGCGACCGCTCATCCGCGACGAAAGGCCATCCGTGAGTCGAGCCACGACCGAGGACGTCGACGAGATCGAGGCCGCCCTCGAACGCCTCGCGGGGTCGGTGGACCTGCTCGTCGAGCGCGCCAACCCCAAGAACATCGCACGTCGGGGGTTGGACAACGTGAAGGCCCGCTTCGTCGACGCGGAGGGCAACCCTCGCTACGAGACCATCGTTCCTCTGGGGGTCGGCGCGATCGCCGTCGTCGCGACGATCGTCGGCATCCGCCGTCTGGTGAGCTGAGTTGGGCGACGACGGGCTCCCCATCCGGATGCTGCACGACCGTCTCCTCGTCAGCGTCGACACGTCCGGGGACCGCCGGTCCTCCGGCGGCATCGTCATCCCGGCGACGGCGGCGATGGGCCGACGTCTGCAGTGGGCACGGGTCGAGGCGACGGGTGCGCACGTGCGCGCCGTCGAGGTGGGGGACCGTGTGCTGTTCGATCCGGAGGACCGGGCCGAGGTGGAGGTGCGCGGAGACGACTTCGTGCTGCTGCGCGAACGCGACCTGCACGCGGTAGCCTCCGAGCGCATCGAGGAAGGTCAGACCGGCCTCTACCTGTGAGGTGACGACGATGGGTGCTCGCGACGTGCCGTTGCGACGCATCCGCCTGCGTCGCAACGGTGAATCGATGCGCGAGCGTCTGATGACGGTGCGTCGCCGCTGGCGGATGCTCGTCCGTCTCGCGTTCGCCCCGGCGGTGGCCTACCTGGTGGCGACGCAGGTCTTCGACCACCAGCAGGCGTTCTTCGCCCCGATCGCGGCGGTGCTCGTCATCACCGCGGGAGCCGGGCTGCGTGGTCGGACCCTCTCGGAGATCGTGCTCGGCGTCGCGGTGGGCGTGCTGGTGGGTGAGCTCATCATCCTGACGATCGGCCGCGGCACCCTGCAGATGGCGTTGGTCGTCGTGCTGACGATGATCGTCGGCATCCTCGTGGGCATCAAGGGCATGGCGCTGACCCAGGCGGCCAACTCGGCCGTGCTGCTCACCGCGGTGGTCCCTGCCGTCGATGCCGGGAACCCCGCCGTGACGCGGTTCATCGACGCACTCATCGGCGGTCTGTGCGGCATGGCGATGGTGCTGCTCCTGCCCCGCAACCCGGTCCGCGACATCGACACCGAGGTGCAGCGGATCCTGCGTCAGCTCGCAGCCGGCCTGCGCGGCACGGCCCGGGCGATGCGAGAGCACGACGCCGAGGCGGCCGAGGCGGCGCTCGCCCGAGCGCGAGGGCTCCAGCCCGGGATCGACGACTTGGAGGCGACGGCGGAGAACGTCAGCGAGATCGCCCGGATGTCACCGATGCGGTGGCGCCAACGCACCCACCTCGATCGCTACGTCGGCGCCGTCAGGGACTTCGACAACGCCATCCGCGACGCGCGTGTCCTCGCCCGGCGCACGGCGGCGATGCTGCGTCATGGGGAGTCGAGTCCACCCGACCTCGAGCTGGCGGTGGAGGCACTCGCCGACGCGGTGGACATCGTCGCCGACGACCTCTCGCAGGACGACGACTTCGACGAGGCGCGCCAGAAGCTGGTCGACGCGGCCCGGATCGCGGTGCTGGCGCTGCCGGGGGCGATGACGCTCAACACCGCGTCGATCGCGGCGCAGGTGCGCTCGTTGGCGGCAGACCTGTTGTTCGCGTCGGGTTCGACCCGCGACGAGATCGACGAGCGTCTCGACTTCGAGTGACCAGGGGCGCGAGAGCGGCCAGCGAGGTGATCGCCGCGGCGACCCAGAAGGCACCGGCCATGCCGAGCCCTGTGGCGACAGCGGCGACGAGTGTGGAGCCGACGGCCTGCCCGAGGACGAGGGCGACGAAGAAGGCGGCGGTGAGCGAGCCCGCCTCCCCGGGGGCGATCGAGACCGCCCAGGCGATGAGCGCGGAGGTGGCGGCCACGAAGGCCCATCCGAACAGCCCGCACGACACGATCGCGATCGCGACGACGTCGGGTCCCATGGCGAGCCCGGCCGTGGCCAGGGCGACCGTGAGGACGGTGAGCGTCCAGGCGTGCCGTGGGTGCAGCCGGCTGAGGGCGCCTGCGGTCAGGGCCGCCACGGTGCCCCCGAGCCCGATGATGGTCCAGGCGGCGAGGGACGTGGTCTGATCGGCTCCTGCTCCGACGAGCAGCGAGCGGCCGTACGTCCACGTCGCCGCTGATCCGGCGCCGAGGCCGACGGCGCCGACGAGGGGGACGATCCCGGCGCGGAGGTGACCCACCAGTGCGCCGGGACCGGCGTGGCGCATCGGGGCGGCACGGTTCGCGTCGGACCGGCCACCGGCGGCGGCCTGGAGGACGGCGAGACCGGCGATCGCGGTGAAGACGGCACTGGCGGCCCAGGCCCAGCGCCAGTGCGGGAGGAGGAGCAGGGCCAACAGGCCGGCGGCTGCCAGGCCCGGACCGGTGCCGGCGTTGACCACGGCCTGCGCGCGCCCTTGACGGCTCTCGTGCACGCTGCGCTCGAGGAGGGCGACGAGAGCGGGGGAGGCGAGACCGGCGCCGGCCGAGGCGACGACGGCGGCCGGAGCGAAGACGGTCGTGCTCTGGGCGCCGGCCATCACGAGCGCACCGGCGGCAGCGGTGCCGAGCGCCGCCACGACGAGTCGGCGGGCCTGGGTGGCAGCCGTCAGTCCGAGGAGTGCGCCGACGCAGTAGGCGATCGACGCCCCGGAGGAGATGAGGCCCGCCATCGCGTCGGTCAGCCCGATGGAGCGCTGGACGTCGGGCAGGAAGAGTCCGTACGCGAGCCGGACCAGGCCGTAGGTGCCGGCGATCAGGCACGTGCCGGCGACGACGAGGGACAGCTCCGGACTGATAAACGATAACGAGCGTTTCACTTTGCTGAGTCTAGACTGGAATCGTGCCGACCCGCGACCGGACCCGAACGCGTCTCCTGGACGCCGCCGACTCGCTCCTGTTCATCGACGGGGTCGTGGGCACCCCGGTGGACGCGATCCTCGAGCGAGCCGGGGTCTCGCCCGCGACCCTGTACCGCGCCTATCCGAGCAAGGACGACCTCGTCGCCGCCGCGCTACGGCGACGGCACGAGCGGTGGATCGAGGTGTGGGACGAGGTGATCGCGGACGCTGAGGACGACGAGGGTCGGCTGTTCGCGGTCTTCGGCGCCCTCGAGCGCTTCCGCGACCTGCCCGGAGGCGCACGCTGGTGCGCCTTCCTCGGCACGGCGGCAGAGCACTCCGACCCGCCCGCGCCGCTCGCCGCGGCTCTCACGGAGGAGACCACCGCCTTGCGCCGTCGACTGACCGAGCTCGCCGAGCCGCTCGTCGACGATCACGCGCGCGGTTTGGCCGAGGAGCTCCTCCTGGTGATCTCCGGCGAGCTGGCGATGCGGCTTCGAGGTGGCGAGGGGGAGACTCTCGACGTCGCCCGACGCGTCGCACGCTCGCTCGTCGACGGCGCGGCGGCCGCTCGCTGAGTCTGTCTGGTCGACGCCACGCCCGGAAAAGGGACTCGCGCCGGCGGTCCGTCGTGGGCTACTGTGACGAAGCACCAGTTGAGAGGAGGACCGACATGAACCCGAAGCACGATGCCGCGAACGCCGCCAGCACGTTCGCCGACGCCGCCATCACGCGCGTCGACGCCCCGCGCTCCGATGCGTTCCGTACCGGTCCTCACTCCGAGGTTGTGCCCCTGTAGCCAGGTCGACCCCTGGCACCCGTGCCGCTTCGGAACCCGGTTCCGAGGCGGCACTTTCGTTTTCTGCCCACCCACTAGCCCTGTCCCGACGATCCACCCACCCGACCCAGCACGAGAGGAGGCGCGCTATGACCACGAACGACGATCCACAACTCAAGCCCGCACACCCGAACCAGACACCCACCGGCCGGACCACCACCGGTACGAACGATGACCCCGGAGAGGGGGTGAAGGCCGTGAGCAACCGCCGCCGAGAGCGCAAGCGCGCCTGGGACGAGATGTCGGAGATCGATCGTGCCGTGCTGCTGGAGACCGTCCGCCAGCGTCGCAAGGCACAGGAGCACCGACGTTCCATCGAGAACGAGGTCTACCGGCTCCGCAGCCTGCGGTGACGCCGTCCGCGCCGAAGGCCCCACCGCATCGCGGTGGGGCCTTCGTGGGTGAAGAGGTGCGGAACCTGGTCTCGATACGCGACGAGGAGGCTCGTTCCTCGCCCTCGTCGCTACTCGACCGGCGGCTCGGGTGGAGTCCCTCGTGGCTGCTCGACCGGCGCGGCTCGGGTGGAGCTCTCGTCGCGGCCTGGAAGGTCTGGAGCCTCGCTGGTCGAGTAGTCGTCGCCGCGACGACGTGTCGAGACCGGTCACTCCTGGACCAGCACGGCGGAGTCCGGGGTCTCCATCACGCGTCGGCGGGCCGAGACGCCCGCGGGTCAGCGCTCCTTGATCGCCGAGTCGAGTGCGAGGATGCGGCGGGCGTCGCGGACGTGCAGCTCCTCGACCATCTTCCCGTTGAACGTGACGACGCCGGACCCGGCGGCCTTGGCCTCCTCGAACACGTCGATGAGCTGCTGCGCGTGCTCGACGTCCTCCTCGGACGGACCGAACGCCGCGTTGGCCGGCTCCACCTGGCTGGGGTGGATGAGCGTCTTGCCGTCGAAGCCCATCTCGCGGCCCTGCCGGGCCTCGGCCTCGAAGCCTTCGGGGTCCTTGACGGCGTTGTAGACGCCGTCGATGACGACCTTGCCGGCGGCGCGGACCGCGAGCAGCGTCCAGGCGAGTGACGTGAGCACGGTGGCGTTGCGTCCGGGGACGTGCAGCCCGTACGTCTCGTTCACGATGTCGTTGGTGCCCATGACGATCACCGTCAGCCGATCGTCGGCAGCGGCGATCTCCTCGGCGTGCAGAAGGGCGCGCGGGGTCTCGATCATCGCCCAGAGCTGGGTGTGCTCGGGGGCGCCGTTGGTCTCCAAGGCGGCGACGAGCGACCGGACCTGCTCGGCGGACTCGACCTTGGGCACCAGGATCGCGTCCGGGCCGGCCTGGCTGGCGGCCTCGACGTCGGCGTCGTGCCACTCGGTGCCGATGGAGTTGACCCGGATGGCGAGCTCACGGTGTCCGTACTCACCGGACCGGACGGCGGCCACGACGTTGGCGCGACCGGCCTCCTTGGAGTCCGGGGCGACGGAGTCCTCGAGGTCGAGGATGAGCGCGTCGGCGTCGATCGTCTTGGCCTTCTCCAGCGCTCGCTCGTTGGCACCGGGCATGTAGAGCACGGAGCGACGGGCGCGGAGAGCGGGGGTCTCGGTCAGGACGTCTCCTCAGAGGTCGTAGGCGGCGGCGAGCTCGGGATCGCGCTCGGCGAGGGCGGTGGCGAGGTCGAGCATGACGAGGCACTGCTTGCAGGAGGCGTCGTCCTCCATCTTGCCGTCGATCATGACGGCGCCTGAGCCGTCACCCATGGCCTCGACGACGCGCTTGGCGTGCGCGACGTCCTCGGGGGCGGGGGAGAAGACGCGCTTGGCGATCTCGATCTGGACCGGGTGCAGGCTCCACGCGCCGACGCAGCCGAGCAGGAAGGCGTTGCGGAACTGGTCCTCGCAGGCCACGACGTCCTTGATGTCGCCGAAGGGGCCGTAGAACGGCAGGATGTCGTTGGCGGCGCACGCGTCGACCATGCGGGCGATCGTGTAGTGCCAGAGGTCCTGCTGGTAGGTGGTGCGGCCCTCGTGGAGGTCCTCGCCGGTGGGGTCCTCGCGGACCAGGTAGCCGGGGTGGCCTCCGCCGACGCGCGTGGTCTTCATGCGGCGGCTGGCGGCGAGGTCGGCCGGCCCGAGGCTGATGCCCTGCATGCGCGGGCTGGCCCCGGCGATCTCCTCGACGTTCGCGACGCCCTCGGCGGTCTCCAGGATGGCGTGCACGAGGATCGGGCGCTCGAGCCCGGCGCGCGCCTCGAGCTGGGCGAGGAGACGGTCGACGTAGTGGATGTCCTGCGCGCCCTCGACCTTCGGCACCATGACGACGTCGAGCTTGTGCCCGATCTCGGTGACGAGGGTGATGAGGTCGTCGAGGACCCAGGGGGAGTCGAGGCTGTTGACGCGGGTCCACAGCTGGGTCTGGCCGAAGTCCGTGGCCTTCGCGATGTCGACGAGCCCCTGGCGTGCTGCCTCCTTCTTGTCCGTCTTCACCGCGTCCTCGAGGTTGCCGAGGATGATGTCGACCTTGGCGGCGATGTCCGGCACCTTGGCCGCCATCTTCTCGTTGCTCGGATCGAAGAAGTGGATCATCCGGGACGGCTTGAACGGGACGTCCGCCACCGGCGTGGGAGCGCCGACGGCGAGCGGACGGAGGAAAGCACGGGGGTTGCGCACGAGAGGACCCTTCGGCAGACGTCTTGGCTACCGGTCAGTATGGCGCGATGCTCTTCGGCGGCCGCCGGAGGGTCAGGTGAGTCGGGCGACCACGGTGGTCGCCCCGGAGTCGTCGCTCTGCCATCCGTCAGGCGACTTCTCGGCGTTCCACCGCCGACCATCGAACTGCACGTCCGCCAGGCGGAGTCGCTGAGCGTTGGCGACGAGGTAGTGGGCGACGGACCAGCCGAGGGTGGTGTCCTCGACGTCGACTCGCACGGTCCGTTCGTCCACCTGGACGTCGACGTCGACGTCGCCGAAGGCCGTGGCGACGTCGTCCGTGACGCCGTCGGTGGAGCCTCCGCTGGTGGGATTCAGCTGGCACGTGAAGGCGGCGGGGGAGTGCCCGGTGAGTGAGGAGGCCAGCGCGCGGGCGTACGGCTCGTGGTCGGCGTACGCCTCGGGGTAGGCGGAGCGCTGGACGGCCTGCGCCGCGTCGGTGATCTCCATCGAGTCGTAGCCGTCGATCTCCTGCAGTCCGTCGTAGAACGCGCCGATCGAGTAGCCCGGGTCCATGATCTGCTCGATCGTCCCCCAGCCCTGGGAGGGACGCTGCTGGAACAGGCCGACGGAGTCGCGGTCGCCGTAGTCGATGTTGCGGATCTTGGACTCCTGGAACGCCGTCGCGATGGCGATGGTGGTCGCTCGCGGCGGCAGTCCGCGGGACTGCCCGATGCTGGACATGAGGGCAGCCCATCGGGCCTGCTCGAGGTCCACCCGGGCGCGCGTGTCACCGACCTCGGCGACGCAGTACTCGCCGCGCAGCGGGGTGCGGTCCCGGAGCACGAAGACGGCGACACCGACGGCCAGGACGAGACCGAGCAGAACGGCCGTCTTGAGCCTCACCGGAGGACGCGGCCGCGGGCCGCCGGGTCAGTTGGCATGCAGCTCGGAGTTGAGCTCGATCCCCGTCCGACCGCCACGCAGGCGTGCCTCCACGGCGCCGGTCTCGCTGTTGGTGAGGAACAGCAGGTTGTCCTGGCCGGACAGCTCGGCCGCCTTGACGACCGACCCGTCGGGTGTGAGCACCTTGGTGCCGGCGGTGACGTAGGTGCCGGCGGCGACGACGCAGTCGTTGCCGAGGGAGATGCCGATGCCGGCGTTGGCGCCGAGCAGCGAGTTCTCGCCGATGCTGATGACCTGAGTCCCTCCGCCGGACAGCGTGCCCATGATGGAGGCGCCGCCGCCGATGTCGGTGCCGTTCCCGACCACCACGCCGGCGGAGATCCGTCCCTCGACCATCGCGTGGCCGAGGGTGCCGGCGTTGAAGTTGACGAAGCCCTCGTGCATGACGGTGGTGCCCTCGGCGAGGTGCGCGCCGAGGCGGACACGGTCGGCGTCGCCGATGCGCACGCCGGTGGGCACGACGTAGTCGGTCATGCGGGGGAACTTGTCGATGCTGGTGACGTTCAGGTCCTTGCCGGCGGCCCGTGCGCGGGCACGGGTGAGCTCGAAGCCGGGCACGGCGCACGGACCGATCGTCGTCCACACGACGTTGCTGAGCAGGCCGAACTGTCCCTCGAGGCTGAGGCCGTGCGGGGCCACCAGACGGTGGGAGAGCAGGTGCAGGCGCAGGTAGACGTCGTAGGCGTCGGTGGGCGCGGCGGCGAGGTCGTCGATGACGACGTGCACGACGGCCTTGCGGACCTGACGGATAGGGTCGTCGCCACTGAGGGCGCTGAGACCTTCGGGTTCGAAGTCGTGCTCACTGGGCGCGCCGAGCCGGGGCTCGGGGAACCAGACGTCCAGGACGGTGCCGTCCTCGGTCAGGGTGGCGACGCCGTAGCCGTGGGCGCCGGGATGCTGCTCGCTCATGGGCCCAAACTATCGGGCTGGTCCTCGCGTCGGGGCAGCCCGTCCGGGAGGTGGTGGCGCTGCCTCCCGTTCTGCAGGCGGTGGGGTTGTCGGGGAGACTGGACTGATGAGGATCCTCGGGGCAGGACTGGGACTGAGCCTCACGGCAGCCGTCATGGCGGGCTGCGGGGCAGAGCGCGACCTGGCGTCGGCGGGTGACGTCGTCGACGGCGGTGACGCGCCGTTCGCGGTGCAGGAGGTGACCGACTTCGGCGACCCCTGGGCGATGGCCTTCGTGCCGGACAGTGGCGACCTGCTCGTGACGGAGCGCACCGGGGCGCTGCACCTTCGCGACGCCGAGACGGGCGAGGGCGTCGAGGTGAGCGGCGTGCCGGACGTCGAGGCAGCGGGGCAGGGCGGACTCGGCGACGTCGCCGTCGGGCCGACGTTCTCCGAGGACCAGATGATCTACCTCAGCTGGGTCGAGGCCGGTGACGGCGGCACCGGGGCCGTGGTGGGTCGGGCCCGCCTGGCCGACGAGGGCGGCGACGCCGCATTGGAGGACCTGGAGGTGTTGTGGCGACAGTCGCCGAAGGTGAGCGGCGACGGCCACTTCTCGCACCGCATCGCGTTCGACCCCGATGGCGAGCACATGTACGTCTCCTCCGGGGACCGGCAGAAGCTCACTCCCGCCCAGGACACCTCGAACACCCTCGGGACGATCGTCCGGCTGACGCTCGACGGCGACCCGGCGCCGGGGAACCCGCTGGCCGAGGACGCCGAGGCGTCGCCGGAGATCTGGAGCTGGGGGCACCGCAATCCGCTTGGGCTGGAGTTCGCGCCCGACGGCACGTTGTGGTCCAGCGAGATGGGCCCCGAGGGCGGCGACGAGCTGAACGTCGTCGAGTCGGGCGGGAACTACGGCTGGCCGGAGGCCTCCAACGGGTCGCACTACGGCGGGGAGGACATCCCCGACCACGCCGAGGGCGACGGCTTCGTCGCTCCGCAGGCCTGGTGGACGCCGTCCGTCTCACCCGGCAGCCTGATGATCTACTCCGGCGACCTCTTCGAGGACTGGACCGGGGACGCGTTCATCGGCGCTCTGTCCGGCGAGGCCCTGGTGCACGTCGACCTCGACGGAGCGACCGCCGGCGAGGACACGGTCTTCGACATGGGCGAGCGGATCCGCGACGTGGCCGAGGCGCCGGACGGCTCGATCTACGTCCTGGAGGACGCCGGTTCCGGACGGCTGCTGCGTCTCACCCCGGGCTGAGCCGTGCACCGGGGGACTCAGGTGCTCGGCTCCTGGTTACGGTGATGGCGTGGACGAGGGGTCTGGGTCGGCGCGAGCACGCATCGCGCCGTGGCTCGTGTGGTTCCTCGTGGCGTTCAGCCTCAACGCCGTTCTCGACCTCGGCCTCGGGCTCGTGTGGTGGGTCCGCTGGGCGTTCGTCATCGTCACGATCCCGCTCGCGGTCGTCGCGTGGAACACCGTGAGACGACGCTGACCGGCACGTCCACCGTGACGCGTCACCTCAGCCGGACCGGCTCGTTGCACAGGCATCGGGGACCGTTCTGTCCGAAGGAGACGTCCCGTGGCCGCGCCAGACCAGCTGGTCCACACGACCATCGATGCCCTTCCCGGCGCGTTGAAGCACCGTGACCCGCTGGAGCGTCTGTTCGCCCTCGCCGACCTGCACGAGGCGACCGAGCGACTGCGGAGGGTGGTAGAGCAGCAGCGGGGTCAGGCGCTGCGCGATCTGGTGGAGCAGGTCGGCCTGGAGTCCGCCGCCGCGATGCTGGGCGTGAGCACGTGGCGGATCAGGGACATGTCGACGGACCGCTGACGCCTCGCGCCTCGGGTCTGCTCGTGGCAGCGAGCGTGGCGGCCCGGCCTCGGTCGTCTCCTGTGACGTCGGAGCATGCGGCGGGCCCGGCCGACGCGTGAACGATGACAAGCCTCAAGCCTTGATATGAACTCTTCAAGGCAATAGCCTTGAAAGATGATCGTCGTCACCATCGACCAGGTCGGGAGCTCGACATCGACGGATCGCGTGCCCGACCTGCTGGACCGGATCGGGCAGCAGCTGGAGCCGGATGCCCTCGTCCTGCCGTTCGAACGAACGACCGGCGATGAGGTGCAGGGCCTCCTGGCAAGTGTGGTCGGCATGCGCCGGGTGGTGAGTGTGGCCCTGCGCGACGGAGGGTGGAGCATCGGTGTCGGGATCGGCGACGTCCTCGAGCCGCTGCCGGCCAGCACACGAGAAGCGTCCGGGACCGCCTACGTCCTGGCGCGTCGCGCGGTCGAGCGGGCCAAGAATCGCCGTGCCGTGAGCCGCGTCGCCGTCGAGGGCGTGGATGCCGAGGCGGCGGCGGAGCTGGAGGCAGCGTGGCACCTCATCGCCACGATCGCCGCCCAGCGCAGCGAGAAGATGTGGGAGGCGATCGATACCGTCGCAGCCATGGACACGCAGGCCGCCGCCGCCGCTGAGCTGGGCATCTCCGTCCAGGCGTTGTCGCAGCGACTGCAGCGGTCCGGATGGCCCGCGGAGCTGGCGGCGCACCCGCTGCTCGACTCGCTCGCGGAGCGTGCCTCGTGACGGTGGCCGGCGTCGCCCTGTGCCTCGTTGTGGCGGCGGTCGGCGGCCTCCTCGTCGTGCCGCTCGTGCTGCGCTGTGCCGACCCGCAGCGTCAGGGCGCACGCTCCGAGGACGCCGAGTCGAGTCTGCGCGGCGGACTCTGGATCGGTCTGCTCGAGCGGCTCGCCCTCGCC
>JBQGDU010000251.1:0-4237 GCA_052039245.1 Aeromicrobium sp.
CAGCGTGAGCGCACCATCGGCCAGCTCAGGTCGGGGGCGCTCGACCTGCTCGTCGCCACCGACGTCGCCGCGCGCGGTCTGGACGTCGAGCGCATCACCCACGTCGTCAACTACGACGTGCCGCACGACGCGGAGGCCTACGTGCACCGCATCGGTCGTACCGGCCGCGCCGGCCGCAGCGGCGAGGCCATCCTCTTCGTCACCCCGCGCGAGCGCCGCATGCTGCACGCCATCGAGAAGGTGTCCGGGCGGCCCGTCGAGCAGATGGCGGTACCCACGGCCGACGAGGTCAACGCGCGCCGCACGGAGCGTTTCGGCGCGGCGATCACCGAGAGCATGGGCTCCTCGCAGTTCCACGTCTTCCGCTCCCTCATCGAGGAGTACGCCAACTCGCACGAGGTGGCGATGGTCGACGTCGCGGCGGCCGTCGCCGTCATGGGAACGGCCGACAAGCAGTACTTCCTCGAGCCTGATCCGCCGCGGCAGGAGCGCCGCGAGCGGCGCCCGCACGACGCGCGGGAGAACGGTCCGCGTCCGGACCGCGGCGAGCGTCCGCCGCGTCGCCCGAGCCCCGGGTTCGCGGCCTACCGGATCGCCGTCGGCAAGCGCCACAAGATCGGACCGTCGGCCATCGTGGGCGCACTCGCCAACGAGGGAGGTCTGCGCCGGGCCGACTTCGGCAAGATCACCATCGCGGGTGCCCACTCCATCGTCGAGCTGCCGGCCGACCTGCCCCCGGCCGTCTTCGACGCCCTGCGCGACACGCGCATCTCCGGTCGTCGGATCGACCTGCGCCCCGACGACGGGCCACCCGCGGGCCGGCCCGGGAGCACCACGCGACGCCCCGACGACCGCGGCCAGCGCAAGCCTCGCAAGCCGCGGCACCCGCGCTGACCCCGGGCCGGTGTCCTGAACCAGGGGCTCGGCACCGCCCTGCGTCGCCTGAGCGGCGCTCCGCTGCGTCGGCGTCACGGGAGAGGCGTCCCCATTCCTCGTCAGCCGGGTGCGGAGCCCGCCCGGAGCGCTCGCGACAATGGAGAGCCACACCCTAGGGTGGTGCTCGTCGAACGGCGAGGTGAGAGGACGCGATGAGGCGACTGCAGAGTCCGCGGCGCACGTACGACTGGGGATCCACGCACGAGATCCCCGCCTTCCTGGGAGAGGACCACGACGGGCAGACCGTCGCCGAGGTGTGGATGGGAACCCACGCGCTGGCTCCGTCCCTCGTCCAGGGCGCCGACGGTGACCGTTCGCTGCGGGACGTGGCCGGCGAGCTGCCGTTCATGCTGAAGATCCTCGCTGCGGAGCGCCCTCTGTCCCTGCAGGTTCACCCGGACGCCGAGCTCGCCCGCGCGGGGTTCGACGCCGAGGAGGCCGCCGGCGTCCCGCTCGGCGCGCCGCACCGGGTCTTCAAGGACCCGCACCCCAAGCCCGAGATGGTCCTCGCGCTCACGACGTTCGACACCCTCGTGGGATTCCGGCCCACGGCGGAGATCCTGCGCATCCTGGGCGCGCTCCCCACGCCGCTCACCCAGAGGCTGGCGGAGCGGCTGCGGACGACGCCGGGCTTCGCGGGCATCGTCGCCCTCGTCGAGGACCTCGTGACGAACCCGCCGGCCGCCACCGAGGTCGCCGAGGTCGTGGCGGCGTGCGCCGAGGGCGTGCGCCAGCGCACCGACGTCAAGCGCGCCTACCTCACCGCCGTCGAGGTGGACGAGCACCACCCCGGCGACGTCGGCGTCGTCATCTCCCTGCTGCTCAACCGCCTCACCCTGCAGCCGGGTGAGGCCGCCTACCTCGCCACCGGCATCATCCACGCACACCTGCGGGGCATGTGCCTGGAGGTCATGGTCTCCTCCGACAACGTCCTGCGTGCCGGACTCACCTCCAAGCACCTGGACCCCCGAGGGCTCATCCGCTGCCTGGCCGGCGGCATGTCACGGCTCGCGCGCGTCGAGCCGGTCCAGTTCGGGGAGAGCACCGACCTGTTCAGCCCGGGCCTCAGCGAGTTCGCGCTGTCCATGACGCAGGTCTCCCAGGCGGAGCCGTCAGGGACGCCCCTGCCGGACCACGGCCGTCGGATCATCGTCTGCACCGGCGGCAGCGTCCAGCTGCTCAACGAGCAGGACGAACAGGTCTCGCTCTCCCGGGGGGAGGCCGTCTACGCCGACGCGACCGACGGCGCGATCCGCGTCACCGGGACCGGCGAGGTCGGTCAGGCCTACACCCCCACGGCGGACGACCGGAGCACGCCGCTCACCGACCTGGTGTGAGCGGCGGGATCAGACCAGGTCGTCGCGTCCCGACGCGGCGAGCCGCGCAGGGACCTGCTTGACGTCCTGGGCGCGCTCGAGCGTGGTGACGAGCACGGCGTCGTCGGTGTGCACGACGACCGCCCCCGGGATCCCCACGACCGCGATGACGGCGCCCTCGGTGCTCGTCGCGAACCCGTCGGCGTCCACCCACACGGTCTCGCCGGACGCAGGGGCCAGCGCCTGGAGTGCCGCGAAGTCACCGACGTCGTCCCACGCGAAGCGGCCCGGCACCACCGCGATCCCGTCCTCGAGGGAGACGGGCTCGGCGATCGCGTGGTCGATCGCGATCTTGGTGAGCGTCGGCCACCACTCCTCGAGCGCGGCGCCCCGGTCGTCGGCAGCGGCGATGGCCACGAGACCCGCGTGCAGCGTCGGCTGCAGACGGGTCAGATGGTCGAGCAGGACGTCGGTTCGGGTGACGAACATGCCGGCGTTCCAGCTGAACCCGCCGTCCGCGAGGTAGGTCTCGGCGGTGCTGCGGTCGGGCTTCTCCACGAAGCGGCGCACGGCGCGGGCCTCCGGTGCGCCGTCGACGGCGAGCGGGTCGCCTGCCTCGACGTACCCGAACGCCGTGGACGCGAACCGTGGGGTGATGCCGATCGTGACCACCTTGCCGGTGCGGGCGGTGGCGGTCGCCTGCTGCACGGCGTCCGCGAAGGCGTCGACGTCGGAGATCACGTGGTCGGCCGCGAACGAGGCGATCACCGCATCGGGGTGCTCGTGCGCGATGACGGCGGCGGCCAGGCCGATGGCGGGCATCGAGTCGCGCGGGGAGGGCTCGACGAGGAGGTGCTGCAGCTCCGGCAGCTGCTGCGCCACCGCGTCGGCGTGGGCCGGCCCGGTCACGACGTGGATGCGCTCGGCCGGCACGAGCCTGCGCAGTCGTTCCCACGTCTGCTGGAGCAGCGTCCGGCCGTCGCCGGTGAGGTCGAGGAGGAACTTCGGCCGTCCGGCGCGCGACAGGGGCCACAGCCGGGTCCCGGCCCCACCGGCGGGAATCACGACGTGCAGGTCAGGCAGATCCATGGGGCCACGCTCCCACATAGGCTGACCGGTATGGACGTGCTCGTGGAGATCACCCGGTCAGGGCTCGTGGAGAGCCGCCACCGTGGCACGGCGGTGCTCGTGGAGCCGGACGGTACGGTGGCGTGGTCGGTGGGCGATCCGTCGACCGTCGTCTTCCCACGGTCGGCGAACAAGCCGTTCCAGGCGCTCGGGATGGTGCGGGCCGGGCTCGCGCTCGACGGTCGTCTGCTGGCACTGGCCGCGGCGAGCCACTCCGCGGAACCCTTCCACCTGGCGGGAGTGCGCGAGATCCTCGCGGAGGCGGGCCTGGACGAGTCGGCGTTGCAGACACCGCCCTCCTACCCGCTGGACCCGCACGAGCACGCCGCCGTGCTGCGCGCGGGGGAGGGGCGTGCTCCGATCCGGATGGACTGCTCCGGCAAGCACGCGGCCATGCTGCTCACCTGCGTCGGGAACGGCTGGAGCACGGACGACTACCTCGACCCGGCCCACCCCCTCCAGCGCGAGCTCGCGCAGACCTTCGGTGCGCTGGTCGGCGTGCCGTCGGTCGTCGGCGTCGACGGTTGCGGAGCACCACAGTTCTCGGCGACGCTCGCCGACCTCGCCACCGGTGTCGCCCGGCTGGTGGGCGCTGCGGAGGGGACGCCGGAGCGCCGGGTCGTCGAGGCGATGGTGAACCACCCCGAGCAGGTGAGCGGGACGCGTCGGCCCGACCTGGCGCTCGCCCGTGCCGTCCCCGGGGCCCTCGTGAAGTCGGGTGCCGAGAGCGTCGTGGTGGTGGGTCTGGCGGACGGCCGGGCACTCGCGGTGAAGGTGGAGGACGGCGCCGAGCGTGCACTGTTCGTGATCGCGCACCGGGCACTGCGCCTGGCCGGTCTGCAGGCCCCGCTGCTGGA
>JBQGDU010000252.1:0-1652 GCA_052039245.1 Aeromicrobium sp.
GCGGTCCTGCCGGGGGACGCTCGCAGGAGCGTCCCTCCTACGTCTACCGGAGAGCGGGTGAGCCGTGTCGCGTGTGCGGCACGTCCGTCGCCGTCAGGGAACTGGCAGGACGCAACCTGTTCTGGTGCCCGGAGTGTCAGCGCGCCGATAAGGTTCTGGGGTGAACCTGCGACGCGTGATGCCGAACGCCGTCGCCTACGTGGACGACCGGTTCGTCCGATGGCGGACCGGGACGTCGGAGGGCCAGGTGGCAGTCCTCGCGGTGCTGGTCGGCGTGAGCGTCGCGATCCTGCTCGGGTCGCTGGTCTCCTACTCGACCTTCCCCGCCGCCACCTTCGTCGTCCCGATGCTGCTGGGCTCGTTGACGCTGCGGTACCGCCCGCTCTGGGCGCTCATCGGCATCATCGCCGCTTTCGTCGTCGTCACCGTGACGGTCCGCAACATCGAAGAGGGGATGACCCCGGGACGGATCAGCACCTTGGTGACGCTCGTCGTCGTCGCCGCGATCGTCCTCGCCGAGGCCCGTCGTCGTCGCAGCGGTCTGCCTGGGCCGGTCGGGGAGGCCATGCTCGTCGACCTGAACGACCGTCTGCAGGCGCAGGGCGTCGTTCCCCCACTGCCGGAGGGCTGGAAGGCGCAGTCCGCCATGAAGTCGGCCGGCGGCGCGAAGTTCTCCGGGGACTTCCTCGTGGCGAACCTCGCCCAGGACGCCACCGTCCTGGAGATGATCCTGGTCGACGTGTGCGGCAAGGGGGTTGCGGCGGGCACGCAGTCGTTGCAGCTCGCGGGTGCGCTGGGCGGGTTGATCGGAGCGCTGCCGCCGCTGGGTCTGTTCGCCGCCGCCAACGACTATCTCGTGCGCCAGCAGTGGGAGGAAGGCTTCGCCACGGCCGTGCACGTCATCGTCCACCTCGAGACCGGCGAGTACTCGATCATCAGCGCCGGCCATCCCCCGGCGCTGCGATGGACGGGCCGGGACTGGGAGATCGACACCGCCCGAGGCATCGCGCTCGGGCTGCTGCCGCGACCGGAGTTCCAGAGCACGACCGGAGTGCTCGACCCCGGGCAGGCGCTGCTGTTCTACACCGACGGGATCGTCGAGACCCGCGACCGGGACATCACCGACGGCGTCGACTGGCTGCGCGACGTCGCTCGCGAGGCGATGAGCCGTGGGGTCGACGGGGTCGCACGGCACTGTGACGTTTGCATAACGTTTGGTCCAGTAACCCTCATGGTGAGGCGCTTTGCGGAGCAAAGCCTCGAACCACGAGGGTGTGCCCCGCTGCTCGGTGTCACGCCCTCGTCCTTCGAGGCTACGCGTTGCTTCGCGCCTCAGGATGAGGGCTACTGAGCCGCTGATCTTTCAGACCTCGACCACCGCGTCGATTTCGACGGCAGCGCCGAGGGGCAGGGAGGTGACGCCGAAGGCGGCGCGAGCGTGCTTGCCCTTGTCACCGAGGACGCCGACGATGAGGTTCGAGGCGCCGTTGGCGACCAGGTGCTGCTCGGTGAATTCAGGATCGGAGCAGACAAGCACCGTCAGCTTGAGCACTTTCTTGATGTCCTCGAGCGGCACGCCAGCGGAGTGAACGATCTGCGAGAGCACGTTGATGGCGGCGAGCTCGGCAGCATTGCCGCCTTGCTGGACATTC
>JBQGDU010000253.1:0-11302 GCA_052039245.1 Aeromicrobium sp.
CTGCGCGGCCGTCACGGTGGTGGCGGCGGGCTCTCCGGTGCTGTTGGCGCTGCTGACGGCGAGCGGCCCCGTCTGCTTGAGCAGGGCGAGCGCCGTGGGGTCGTGGGGCATGCGGACCGCGACGGTATGCCGGGTCTCCCCCAGGTCCCAGGACAGCGACGCCTGCTGTCGACACACGATGGTCAGGGGCCCCGGCCAGAGCGCCTGGGTCAGCTGACGCAACCAGGTCGGCACCTCTGCCGCGAGCGCCTCGAGCGTCGTCGGGGCGCCGACGAGGACGGGAGGCGGCATGTCGCGCCCTCGGCCCTTCGCGTCGAGGAGCGACTGCACGGCCTCCGGGGAGAAGGCGTCGGCAGCGATGCCGTACACGGTGTCAGTGGGGAGCACGACGAGACCGCCGGCGTCGAGCGCCTCCTGGGCCGCGTCGATCCCGGCGGTGCGCTGCTCGTCGTCGGAGCAGTCGAACGTCGCACTCACGGGCGCCACCCTAGGGCACGTGTCCCAGCCCGGTGGTGCGGGTCGAGACGATCAGGAGACGACATGATGGATCACGAAGGCGATCGCGAGGTACTGGACCGTCCTGCCGATCAGCACCATGAGGAGGAACGTACCGAGCCGCTGACGCGAGAGGGCGGCCACGATGGAGACGACCGCGAGAGGAGGCACCGCGAGCAGGGAGGACACGAGGACCGTGGCGGCGCCCGGTACCGGTCGGTCCATGAGGGCGAGCATCGAGTCGCCCATCCGACGCACCCAGGCGCCGGTTCGGGTGCGCGGGGGTCGCCGCTCGTCGTGGTCGCCGCGGAATCGTTCGGACCCACGTCTCACCAGCACGAACACGACCGCCTTGCCGAGCACCGTGCCGACGGTGAGCGCCGTGATCGCGATGACGAGACGCCACGTGCCGTCCACCAGACCACCGAGACCCACGACGTAGGCCTCGGCGTTGAACAGCGGGAAGACCGCCGAGACGAAACCGAACGCGAGAGCGGCCCCGTAGATCCCGAGGTCGCCCATGGCGACCAGACTAGCGATGCCGGGCGGCCCTGACCGCAACCCCGTGGCGGCGGGTCAGCGCAACCTGACGTCGGCGACGAGCCAGGCGTCGTCCTCGCGCACCATCGTCGTCACCACGCGGTTGCGCTCGTGCGCTGTGCTCCGTCGGAGGTCACCTGCGAGTTCACGGCGTTCCTCGTGGCCGTGCTCGAGCACCCCCACTCCTGGCGCGTGCTCGACGTGCACTCCGGAGTCGCTCGCCACCTCGCTCTCGTCACTGGTCATCGACGGCATCGGCTGACCCGACCCGCCCCGCATTCCCTCAGGGGCGGGTGGCCGTGACGAATCGTGGTCTCCCGGCGAGATCGGGGTGATCGGCCACCTGGTGCCACCGCGCCCGGAAGACGTCGGGGGCCGAGGCTCCCTGGGCGTCGGCGTGCTCCGCGCCGACCACTCCCCCGGGCTTCAGCAGCCGCCAGGCCGCCCGCTCCAGCGCGCGCATCGCGTCGAGCCCGTCGTCGCCGGACCACAGCGCGAGGGCAGGGTCGTGGTCGCGTGCCTCCGGCGCCACCGACTCCCACGCCTCCAAGGGGATGTAGGGCGGGTTGCAGACGATGACGTCGACCGTGCCGTCGAGGTCAGCGAACGCCTCGAAGGCGTCGCCCAGACGCAGGTCGACGCCGGTGTCGAGCAGATTGCGCTCCGCCCACGCGTGGGCACCCTCGTCGAGCTCGACGGCGTGCACCTGCGCGTCCGGGACCTCGTGGACGACGGACAACGCGATGGCCCCCGATCCGGTGCACAGGTCCAGGACGACGGGACGCTCGATCCGGTGCAGCTGCTCGATCGCCCAGCCGGCGAGGACCTCGGTCTCCGGCCGAGGCACGAAGACACCGGGACCCACCTCCAGGTCGACGTAGCGGAACGCCGCGGTGCCCGTGATGTGCTGCAGCGGGACGCGCCGGGCGCGGGCCTCGACCATCTCCAGGTACGTGCGCTTCTGCATCTCGTGCGGGCGAGCCTGGGAGCGGAGGAGGCCACGTGGGACACCCATGACGTGAGTGAGCAGCAGCTCGGCGTCGACGTCGGGGGTGGCGACACCGGCCTCGGCGAGACGACCCGCCGCTTCCTCGAGCAGGCGCTCGGCCTGGCTCCGCACCCGGCTCACGGGGCGTCACCCGGCTCGAGCCCGGCCAACCGCTCGGCCAGGTCCGCCTCCACCAGCGAACCGATGACGTCGTCCAGCGCCCCGTCCATCACGGCGTCGAGGTTGTACGCCTTGAAACCGGTCCGATGGTCGCTGATCCGGTTCTCCGGGAAGTTGTAGGTGCGGACGCGCTCGGAACGGTCGACCGTCCGCACCTGGGAGCGCCGGACGTCGGCCGCCTCTGCGTCGGCGGCCTCGCGCGCGGCGTCGAGCAGGCGGGAACGCAGGATCCGCATCGCCTGCTCCTTGTTCTGCAGCTGGCTCTTCTCGTTCTGGCAGCTCACGACGATGCCCGTGGGCAGGTGGGTGATGCGTACGGCGGAGTCCGTCGTGTTGACGCTCTGACCACCCGGGCCGGACGACCGGTAGACGTCGATGCGCAGGTCGTTCTCGTGCACCTCGACGTCGACGTCCTCGGCCTCGGGCAGGACGAGGACTCCGGCGGCCGACGTGTGGATCCGTCCCTGGGACTCGGTGACGGGCACCCGCTGCACGCGGTGGACTCCGCCCTCGAACTTCAGCAGGGCGAACGGGGTCTGCCCCGGCTCGGCGGCGCCCCGCGCCTTGACTGCCGCCGTCACCGACTTGAAGCCGCCGAGCGCGGTCTCGGTGGCATCGAGCACCTCCACGCCCCACCCGCGGGCCTCCGCGAAGCGGGTGTACATCCGCAGCAGGTCGCCGGCGAACAGCGCGGATTCCTCACCGCCCTCGCCACCCTTGACCTCCAGGATCACGTCCTTGGCGTCGGCCGGGTCGCGCGGGACCAGCTGACGCTGCAGGCGCTCGGCGAGCTCCGGCACGCGGCGCTCCAGCTCGGCAGCCTCCTCCTGCAGGTCCAGCTCGAGGGCCGCCGCGAGGTCGTCGCGCGCCTGCTGCCAGTCGCGATAGGTCCGGATGACGGCCGTCAGCTCGGCGTATCGCCGGCCCACACGTCGCGAGGCCGCCTGGTCACCGTGCAGGGCGGGATCTGCCATGCGCGTCTCGAGCTCGGCGTGCTCCTCGATGAGCGCCTCGACTGCCTCGAACACGGGGCGACCTCCTGGGTCGAGCTGGACGGACCGACGGTGGAACAGACGACGGCGCCGACCCACTCCGTGAGGAGCGGGTCGGCGCCGTGGACGTCGCTACTTCTTGCCGTAGCGCTTCTCGAACCGGGCGACGCGGCCGCCGGTGTCCAGGATCTTCTGCTTGCCCGTGTAGAACGGGTGGCAGGCCGAGCACACGTCGGCACGGAGGCTGCCCTCGGTGGCGGTGCTGCGGGTGGTGAACGAGTTGCCACAGGTGCAGGTGACCTGGGTCTCGACGTACTCGGGGTGGATGTCGCGCTTCATGATGTCCTCTCGTGAGGCGCTGGGTCGGAAGTCCCGTGAACCAGCACCAAGGATCGATTGTGCCATCTGGCACCCGTCACAACGAAATCGACGTCCGTGGCATTCCCCGGGCCGACACGGACGGCTCAGGCAGGCAGGAGCTTCTCGATGTCGCCGGCGATCTTCTCCGGCTTCGTGGTGGAGCCGTAGCGCTTCACCACGTTGCCCTCGGGATCGATCAGGAACTTGGTGAAGTTCCACTTGATCCGGCTCGGGCCGAGGCCGCCCTTCTCCTCCTTGAGCCATGCGTACAGAGGGTGGGCACTGTCGCCGTTGACGTCGACGGCGGAGAACATCGGGAACGTGACACCGTAGTTCTTCTGGCAGAAAGCGGCGGTCTCGTCGTCGGACTCGGGGTTCTGCCCCCCGAACTGGTCGCACGGGAAACCCAGGACGACGAGCCCGCGGTCGGCGTAGTCGGCGAACAGACGTTCCAGGCCTTGCAGCTGCGGGGTGAACCCGCACTGCGTGGCGGTGTTGACGACGAGGAGGACCTTGCCACGGTAGTCGGCGAGCTGTCGCTCGGCGCCGTCGATCGTCGTGGCCGTGAAGTCATGGGCGGTGGTCATGACACCAGCCTAGGAGTGCCGTTCCAGCCGCGCCGGGGGCGAACAGCCGTCGGCCCCCGCACCACGTGGTGCGGGGGCCGAGATCGTGGCCTCAGTCGGTGGTGGAACCGCTCGACGAGATCATCTGGTTCGCGTTCTGCAGGAACTCCGCGTTGATGGCGCTCTTGCGCAGCCGCTCCAGCACGAGCTCAAGACCCTGCTGGCTGTCCAGGCCGGAGAGCAGTCGGCGCAGCTTCCACGTGACCGCGAGCTCCTCCTTGCCGAGGAGCAGCTCCTCACGCCGCGTGCTCGACGCCTCGAGGTCGATGGCCGGGAAGAGCCGCCTGTCCGCGAAGTCACGGCGCAGTCGGAGCTCGGAGTTCCCGGTGCCCTTGAACTCCTCGAAGATCACCTCGTCCATCCGCGAACCGGTCTCGACCAGGGCCGTCGCCAGGATCGTCAGCGAGCCGCCGTCCTCGATGTTGCGTGCCGCCCCGAAGAATTTCTTGGGCGGATAGAGAGCCGAGGCGTCCACGCCACCGCTCATGACGCGACCGGAGCTCGGTGCGCTCTGGTTGTACGCGCGACCGAGCCGGGTGATGGAGTCCAGCAGCACGACGACGTCGTGCCCGAGCTCGACGAGACGCTTCGCGCGCTCGATGGCCAGCTCGGCGACCGTCGTGTGGTCCGAGGCGGGGCGGTCGAAGGTGGAGGCGATGACCTCACCCTTGACCGAGCGCTGCATCTCGGTGACCTCCTCGGGGCGCTCGTCGACGAGCACGACCATGAGGTGACACTCGGGGTTGTTGGCCGTGATGGCGTTGGCGATGGCCTGCATGACCATCGTCTTGCCTGCCTTCGGAGGCGAGACGATCAGACCGCGCTGACCCTTGCCGATCGGGGCGAAGAGGTCGACGACGCGCGTCGTGAGGTGGGCGGCGTCGGTCTCCAGGCTCAGCCGCTCCGCCGGGAAGAGCGGCGTCAGCTCGGAGAAGTCGACGCGACCACGCGCCTCCTCCGGCGTGACGCCGTTGACGGTGTCGATGCGCACCATCGGGTTGAACTTCTCCTTGCGCTCACCCTCACGCGGCTGGCGCACCTGACCGGTGACGGCGTCGCCCTTGCGGAGGCCGAGCTTGCGGACCATGGACAAGGAGAGGTAGACGTCGTTCTCGCTCGGCAGGTAGCCGGTGGTGCGCACAAACGCGTAGTTGTCGAGGATGTCGAGGATGCCGGCCGCGGGGACGAGCACGTCCTCCTCGGTGTACGTGGGCTCCCCGTCGGGGCCGCGGTTCCCGCGGCTGCGTCCACGACGGTTGCGGCGGCGTCCGCCGCCCTCGCCGTCGTCGTTGCCGTTGGTCCCCCGCTGGTCGCCGTTGCGCTGGTCGTTGGCGCCGCCACGACCGCCGGCGTCCTGACGGTCGTCGCTCTTCTGACGGTCGTCGCTCTTCTGAGCGTCGTCGCCGGCCCGGCCGCGACCTCGCTGGCCCTGTCCCTTGGCGTCGTCGCGCTGCGGGTCGTTCTTGGCGTTCCTGCCGTCCTGGGACTTCTCGGCGTCCTTGGACCTCGTCCCCTTGTCCTGCACCCCCTTGTCCTGCGTTCCCTTCTCCTGGGCGTCCTGGCCCCGGGGGCCCGCCTTCCGGGCGCCGGCGTTCCGGGACTCCTGAGGAGCGTCGCCCTGGCCCTTCCCGCTCGCGCTCTTGTCCTTCGGCGCCTGCGCGTCATCGGCCGGGAGCTGGTCCTGCTCCGGTGCCGACTGCTTGGGGGCGGTGCGCGGGGCGTCGCCGCGAGCGGCCTTGATCGCGTCGATGAGCTGACCCTTGCGCATCGAGGAGGCGCCCTCGATCTGGAGCTCGGCGGCGATCTCCTTGAGCTCGGCGAGGACCTTCCCGCCCAG
Source organism: Aeromicrobium sp. (assembly GCA_052039245.1). Lineage (GTDB taxonomy): Bacteria > Actinomycetota > Actinomycetes > Propionibacteriales > Nocardioidaceae > Aeromicrobium. Next base: position 6,019 of record JBQGDU010000253.1, read on the forward strand.
CGCGTTGCCGCGCTTGCGGGGGGCCGCTCCGGTGGCGGGCTCGACGGACTCGGACGTGGGGGTGTCGGTCACGTGGTGTGTTCCTTCGTGGGGGTGCCCGCGGACTGCGGGGGCTTCGTCGGGATGCGGCACCGATGGACACGCTCACGGGGAGCGGACCGGTACGCAGAGAATCGGGAGGCCGTGGTCCGCACGAGGAACCCAGAAGAGAACCAGACGGCGGGGCGCTGCTCCGACCCGCTCACTGTAACACCCGCCGATCCGCCGGCCCGTACCCCGCCGATGGGTTCGGAACGGCTCACACGAGGTGCGCTCCGCGGGCCGCCACCCTCGTCTCGTGCACCGTCCAGCCGTCGGGTGCGCGCTCGGCGACGCCGTCGGCGAACGCCAGGACGGTCGGCCCCGCGCCGGAGATCACAGCTGGGACGCCCTCGACGCGCAGCCTGCGCAGCAACGAGTGCGAATCGGGCATCGCGGCGGCGCGGTACGGCTGGTGGAGCCGGTCCTCGGTGGCCGGCAGGAGCCGCTCCGGAGCCACCAGGAGGGCGGCGACCAGCAGGGCCGCGCGCCCGGCGGTCTCGGCCGCCTCGGCGTGCGGGACGGCTTCGGGCAGCAGCCCACGCGCCAGCGCCGTCGGCACCGCCTCGGCCGGCACGAAGAGCGTGACGGGTCGGTCGACGTCGAGACGCTGGACGTCCACGGCCGCCCCCTCGGTCCAGGCGATGGTGAGTCCACCGAACAGTGCCGCGGCCACGTTGTCCGGGTGACCCTCGAGGTCGTTCGCGAGCTGGTACGCCGCACCGTCGGACATCAGCTCCTCACCCGCCGGGACGAGGGCGCGCGCGAGGACGATGCCGCCGACGATGGCGGCCGAGGAGGAGCCCATCCCCCGCGCGTGCGGGATCACGTTGCGGCACGACAGTCGCAGTCCCGGCCGCTGCACGCCCATGAGCTCGAAGGCGGCGTCCATGGCACGCACCACGAGGTGGTCGGCGTCGCGCGGCACGTCGTCGGCGCCCTCCCCCGACACCTCGACGACCAGCTCGTCCGACGTGAGGACCTGTGCGGTGAGCTGGTCGTGGACGTCGAGAGCGAGCCCGAGGGCGTCGTAACCCGGTCCGAGGTTGGCGCTCGAGGCGGGGACGGCGACGCTGACCGGACCGGGTACGTACCTCATGCCAGCCCGGCGACCTCGGCGGCGGCCGAGACGTCGGCGTCGATCACCGAGTCGACGATGGAGTCGACGCCGGACAGCGCGGTCTCGGTGTCCTTGAGACCGTGGCCGGTCACCGTGACGGTGATGGTGAGACCCGGCTCGACCTCGCCGCGCTCGGCGGCCGCGACGAGTCCCGCGACACCCGCGGCGGACGCGGGCTCGACGAAGACGCCCTCCTTGGCCCCCAGGGCACGCTGGGCCGCGAGGATCTGCTCGTCGGTGACGGCGTCGATCCGACCCCCCGACTCGTCACGGGCAGCCTCGGCGAGCTGCCACGACGCAGGGTTGCCGATGCGGATGGCGGTGGCGACGGTGTCCGGCTCCGCGACGGGGGCCCCGTGGACGATGGGCGCGGCGCCGGCGGCCTGGAAGCCCCACATGCGGGGCGTCGCCGAGGCCATGCCGGCCTCGGCGTACTCGCGGTAGCCCATCCAGTAGGCCGAGATGTTGCCGGCGTTGCCGACCGGCAGGACGTGGACGTCGGGCGCTCGGCCCAGGACGTCGACGATCTCGAACGCGGCGGTCTTCTGACCCTGCAGTCGGACGGGGTTGACGGAGTTCACCAGGGCGACCGGATAGGCCTCGGCCAGACCCCGCGAGATCTGCAGGCACTCGTCGAACCCGCCACGGACCTGGATCACCTCGGCGCCGTGCATCACGGCCTGTGCCATCTTCCCCGCGGCGATGCGGCCGTGGGGAACGAGCACGATGGGCGTGAGACGGGCACGCGCGGCGTAGGCCGTCATGGACGCCGACGTGTTGCCGGTGGACGCGCACACGACCGCCTCGGCACCCTCGGCCAGGGCGACGGTGATCGCGGCGGTCATCCCGCGGTCCTTGAACGACCCGGTGGGGTTGTCGCCCTCGACCTTGAGGTGCACCTCGCCGCGCACCCGCTCGGACAGCCAGGCTGCGTGCACGAGCGGCGTGCCACCCTCCCCCCGAGAGACGACGGTGTCGTCGGCGCCCACCGGGAGCCAGGCGCGGTACTCCTCGATGACTCCCTGCCAGGGGCGCGCACCGCGCGGAGAGACCAGAGTGGTCATCAGCTGACTCCTTCCACTCGCATGACCGATGAGATGTCGCGCACCATGTCGAGGCCGCGCAGGGCGCGGACGGTGGCGTCGAGCGCGGCGTCCTCGGCCTCGTGGGTGACGATCACGAGCTGCGCGTCGGAACCGTGGCCCTCCTGACGGACGGTCTTGATCGACACGCCGAACTCGGCGAAGGCGTGGGCGACCGTGGCGAGCACGCCCGCTCGGTCGTCGACGTCGATCTGCACGTGGTAGCGGGTACGCGCCCGCCCGATGTCGAGCACCTCGAGCTGGGCATGGGTGCTCTCGCTCGGGCCCCAGACCCCCTTGACCCGGTTGCGGGCGACGGACACGAGGTCGCCGAGCACGGCGCTCGCCGTGGGCGCTCCGCCGGCACCGGGGCCGTAGAACATCAGCTGGCCGGCGGACTCGCTCTCCACGTACACGGCGTTGTACGCCTCGCGGACGCTGGCGAGCGGGTGCGAGGCAGGGATCATCGCCGGATGCACCCGGGCGGAGACGGCCGGCCCCTCGGGCGTGTCGATCTTCTCGCAGATGGCGAGCTGCTTGACGACGCACCCCATCTCCTCCGCCGAGCGGATGTCGGCGGCGGTCACGTCGGTGATCCCCTCGCGGTGGACGTCCCCGATCGTGACGCGCGTGTGGAACGCCAGGGTGGCCAGGATGGCCGCCTTGGACGCGGCGTCGAAGCCCTCGATGTCGGCGGTCGGGTCGGCCTCGGCGTACCCGAGACGCTGTGCCTCGTCGAGCACCTCCGAGAACCCGGAGCCGTGGGTGGTCATGGCGTCGAGGATGAAGTTCGTGGTGCCGTTGACGATGCCCAGGACTCGATCGACCGCGTCTCCGGCGAGCGACTCGAGCAGCGGTCGCACGATCGGGATGGCACCGGCCACGGCGGCCTCGAAGGCGATGTCGCGCTCGGCCTTCGCGGCCGCCTCGAACAGCTGGGCACCGTCCTCGGCAAGGAGCGCCTTGTTCGCCGTGACCACGGACGCACCGTTCTCCAGGGCCGTCAGGATCAGCTCCCGGGCCGGTTCGATGCCGCCGATGACCTCGACCACGAGGTCGATGTCGTCGCGGGCCACCAGCCCGTGCGCGTCGGTGGTGAACAGCCCGGCAGGGAGGTCGAGGTCGCGCTCTCGCCCGAGGCGACGCACCGCGATGCCGGCGAGCTCCAACGGAGCACCGATCCGACGAGCGAGCTCCGAGGCGTCGCGCGTGAGCAGACGAGCCACCTCGCTGCCGACGGTGCCGCAGCCGAGGAGGGCGACACGCAACGGGCGGTCGGACGCGTGGGGTGGGTTGCTCACCCGACGTAGCGTATCGGCGGCCGTCTCCGCGAGGGGACGCACGGTCGAACCCTGAGACCTCGGACGTCCGAGGTCATAGGCTGCACCCGTGGGAGACCGGAGCCGAGCAGTGAGCCGGCGTCGCCAGTGGCGGGCTGCCGTCGGCGTCGCCGTCGTCCTCGTGCTCGGCGCCGCCGGGTACGCGGCGTGGGACGTGTACGGCGCGCTGACCACGTCGCCGAGCGCGACGTCACGCGCCGCCCCCGACGCCTTGTCCTCCGCGGACGTGCGTCAGCAGGTCAGGGTGACGGTCGTCGTCACGAGCGACGCACCGTTCGGCTTCACGTATCTCGATGCCGAGGGCGAGAAGGTCGAGAGGCTGTCCGAGGACGGACGCGAGATCTCGGTCGACCTCGTCCAGCGCGGTGGGGGCCCGTACCTGCAGGTCTGGGCTCGGACGGCGCCGCAGGGCAGCTTCGTCCGGTGTCGGATCGAGGTGAACGGCGAGAAGCGCGCCGACGAGCGCACCGAGGGCCCCGCCGCGGGGACCTACTGCGTCGCCTGAAGGACCGAACCTCGACTATGGTCGAGGTATGTCCCATGCCGAGCTGCGCCGCCACGACCTCACGCCCGGCGAGCTGTCCCGGCGTTCCGGGGTCGCGGTCTCGGCGCTGCACTTCTACGAGCGCGAGGGTCTGATCGACAGCGGGCGCACGAGTGGCAACCAGCGTCGATACCACCGCGACGTGCTGCGTCGGGTCGCCTTCATCCAGTTCTCGCAGCGACTGGGGATCCCTCTGCGCGAGGTCGCCGCGGCTCTGGAGACCCTCCCGCAGGGCCGGACCCCCACGTCGCAGGACTGGGCGCGACTCACCGAGACCTGGCGCGACGACCTCGACGAGCGGATCCGCCGTCTGCAGAGCCTGCGCGACGACCTCGACGGCTGCATCGGGTGCGGCTGCCTGTCGCTGACGAGCTGCGGCATCTACAACAGCGAGGACGCGCTCGCCGCCGAGGGCCCCGGACCCCGACGACTGCCCTGACCTGGATCAGCCGAGGTCGAGCGCGAGCAGGTCGTCCTCGGTCTCGCGCCGCACGATCAGCCGCGCCTCGCCGTCGCGCACCGCCACGACCGCCGGCCTCGGGACGTGGTTGTAGTTGCTCGCGAGCGAGCGGCAGTAGGCCCCCGTTCCGGGCACCGCGAGCAGGTCACCGTCGGCGACGTCGCCCGGCAGGTACTCGTCCTTGACGACGATGTCGCCGGACTCGCAGTGCTTTCCGACCACGCGGCTCAGCACCGGCGGTGCGTCCGACGAACGCGAGGCGAGGGTGCAGGAGTAGTCGGCGCTGTACAGCGCAGGGCGGATGTTGTCGCTCATGCCGCCGTCGACCGAGAGGTAACGGCGCGAGGCACCACCGTCGAGCTGCACGTCCTTGACCGTGCCGACCTCGTACAACGTGAAGGTCGACGGCCCGGCGATCGCGCGGCCGGGTTCGAGCGACAGCCGCGGCACCTCGACGTCGAGCGCGGCGCACTCGTCGTGGACGATCTTGAGCAGTCCGCGGGCGAGGTCCTCCGGGCTCGAGGGGTGGTCCTGCGTCGTGTACGCGATGCCGAACCCACCACCGAGGTCGAGCTCCGGAGGCGTGACGCCCAGCTCGTCGCTGATCTGAGCGTGCAGGCGCAACACCCGTCGGGCCGCCACCTCGAAGCCGTCCGTGAC
>JBQGDU010000254.1:0-2717 GCA_052039245.1 Aeromicrobium sp.
GACGCCGAGGCGACCGGCGGTGTCGACGATGACGACGTCGTGCAGTGATCGCTTGGCCTCCGCGACGGCGTCGCGCGCCACCTGCACCGGATCGCCGTAGGACCGCGTCCCCTCATTGCCCTCTGCGGCCCAGAGCCCCGCCCCCCCGCCGGGTCCCCCGTCCCCGGCACCGGTGTTGCCGGCCTCGGGCGCGAAGACCGTGACACCCGCACGCTCACCGACGACCTGCAGCTGGTTGACGGCGTTGGGTCGCTGGAGGTCCGCAGCGACCAGCATCGGGCTGTTGCCCTCCTCCTTGAGCCAGCGGGAGAGCTTGCCGGCGAGGGTGGTCTTGCCCGAGCCCTGCAGGCCGGCCAGCATGATGACCGTCGGCGGGTTCTTGGCGAACTGGATCCGACGCGTCTCGCCGCCGAGGATGCCGACGAGCTCCTCGTTGACGATCTTGATGACCTGCTGGGCCGGGTTGAGCGCGGCGCTGACCTCCGCTCCCCCGGCGCGCTCCTTGATGCGTCCGATGAAGGTGCGGACGACCGGGACGGCGACGTCGGCGTCGAGCAGCGCGAGGCGGATCTCGCGGGCCGTCGCGTCGATGTCGGCCTCGCTGAGCCGACCCTTGCCGCGCAGGTTCTTGAACGCCGACTGCAGTCGGTCTTGCAGGCTGTCGAACATGCGGCGGGGAACTCCAGGAATCATCGACGGTCAGGCCTGTCCCACCTTAGCCGAGGGGCGGAACACTCTCGCCTCACCTGGTGCCGCCGATTGGGGGGATCGACAGACCCTGTCTTCCAGGGCCGGACGTCGCTAACGTCCGGGACACCCACCGGCACCCGAGCCAGGAGACGTCATGCCCGACCGTGAGATGGACGCCACCGACACATCCGGAGCCCCGTGGCCCACGGAACGAGGCCGCCGCAGCGGCATCGTGCTGCAGTTCGGGGAGACTCGTGCCGACCTCCTGCAGGAGGCCCTCACGACGGGCGATCCGCTGGCGGACGCAGTCGTGGCGTCGATCCACGCCGACGGTCGCGAGGTCAACGACCAGCTGCAGCGAGGCATCCGCGAAGGCCTGGCATCGGTGCAGGACCCGCACCCGAGCGTCGTCGGGCTCCTGACGAGCACCGAGACGCTCCCGTCCTACGCCACCGCCGAGGTCCTGGATGAGTCATCGCTGCCGTTCTTCTCGATGCCCGCACCCGTCCACATGGTCTCGCTCAGCGCCGGGGCGCTCGTCCGTGTCTACGAGTCCCCGTCCATCGCCACCGTGCTCGCTACCACGGGACGACTCGTCGATGGCGCGGACCGCCGCGTGAGGGAGACGGGGACGTGGGTCAGCACCGCGATGCTCCCGGGGAGCCTGTGGCCCGGCCGTGACGGGTATGTCGGCACGCTGCAGGTCCGGATGCTGCATGCGCACATGCGTCACCTCGCCCGCGCCAGGGGGTTCGACGAGGAGGCGTACGGCACGCCCATCAACCAGGTGGACCTGGCCCGCACGTGGATGGACTTCACCGTGACCATGCTGCGGGCCGAGGAGAAGATGGGGCTGGGTCTCACCTCCACCGAGACCGCACAGATCTACCGGTACTGGTGGGTCATCGCCCATCTGCTCGGCATCGACGCCCATCTGGTCGAGGGGATCCAGACCAACGAGCAGGCCCAGCGGGTCGACGAGCTGTTCCAGTCGGTGACCGGCCCGCTGGTCCCCGAGGCGTCCGACCTCGCAGCGGCGACCCTGGGGTCGATCAGCGAGCTGCTGAACGAGGCGCTGAACCTCCCGCGTCCACTCGGCAAAGCGGGACTGCACAGCCTCGCGCGTCGGTTCCACCCTGCGGGACTGTGCGACGAGCTGGGGATCGGCCGCAGCGCAGTGGCCGACCGGACCCTCGACACCGCGATCTCCCGGATCCGCGCCTACCGAGCCAAGCTCCGAAAGGATCCGGCGCGCTGGGCGCAGGAGCAACGCAAGCAGATCGCAGCCACCCGCGAGCTGCTCGGCGACTCCGACGACCCGCTGTACGCCGCGCACGGCGGTACGGACTGAGGGGTCAGCGACCCACGCCGTCGGCCACGGCCGACAGCAGCTGGAGCCGCTCGTGGCTCTCGCTGCCCGGTGAGGCGGTGTAGACCAGCAGCAAGTGGGACTGCTCGACGTCGAGCAGCGATTGACAGCTCAGCTCCATGGGTCCTACCTCGGGGTGGACGAATCGCTTCACCTCCTGCGGCCTCAGGCCGACCTCGTGGGTGGCCCACAGCTCGCGGAACTCGGCGCTGGACTCACTCAGCAGCTCGACGTAGTGAGCTGCCCGGGACTGCGGTCCGCGTCGCGTCGCGACCTCGCGGAGCCCGGAGACCCACAGCCTCGACAGGAACGCGTGGTCGGCCGGGTCGTAGAGCTCACGCTCGCTCGGGTCCGTGAACCAGCGGAAGCCGATGCTGCGGGCCGGTCCCCGATGCCGCGTGAGGTCCCCGGTCAGGGCCACCCCGAGGGGACTCTGCCGCAACGTCTCCCCCAGCTCGGTGACGATCTCCGCGGGCGTGTCGTCGAGTCGGTCCAGGATGCGCAAGAGACCCGGGCTGATGTGGTCGCTGGCCCCACCCCTCGGTGGTGGACGGTGGCCGGCGAGGCTGAAGAGATGGTCCCGCTCGGCCAGGGACAGGGCCAGACCCTGGGCGATGGCCGCGATCATCTCCGCGGACGGCCGGGGACCGCGCTCCTG
>JBQGDU010000255.1:0-2183 GCA_052039245.1 Aeromicrobium sp.
CTGGGTTGCTCAGGCACCGATCAACGACGAGACCCCGGAACCCGCCTTGGGTTCCGGGGTCTGGTCAGGGAGTGCGGACGCTCAGCCGACGCCGACCTTGGCGGCGCAGGTCCACTGACCCCAGCCGGCCCGCTCCTGCAGGATCTTCGCGTACTTGATCTGGACCTCGCGGCTGTGCTCGTGGGGCAGACCCGGACCACCGACGCTGGCCCACGTCTGGGCGCTGAACTGCAGCCCGCCGTAGTAGCCGTTGCCGGTGTTGATGGACCAGTTCCCGCCGGACTCGCACTGCGCGATGCGGTCCCAGACGCTGCCGTCGGCCACGCCGGGAGCGTCCTCGTTCGACGTCTCGGTCTCCTCTTCCTCCTCCGGACCGGTGCCGCGGGCCACGACCCGCTTCTCGGACTTCTGGACGGTCTCGGAGGTCAGGACCAGTCGGTTGGTGACCTTGCCGTCCGTCTTGGTGAGGAGGACCGTCTCCTTCTTGACGCTGGGCTTGCCCTTCTCGAGGACCTTCGTCTCACCCTCGGCGAGCTCGTCGTCGTCGCGGTACTCGACCTTGGCCTTCTTCTCGACCTTCTCGACGTCGTGGACCATCTCGACCTTCTTGACCTCGACGGTCTCGCCCTCACTGACCCAGGCGTCGGCGCCGCCGGCGATGCGGTCGTTCTCACCGAGCTCGACGCCGGCCTCCTCGACCACCTTCGCGGCCGTGGGGGCGGCGGTGGTGAGCTTCTTCTTCTCCTTGCCGACCTTGACCGTCAGGTCCTTGGGATGGCTCACGACGACGGCCTCGGCGTCGTCGGCCAGCTGCGTGTCGGGCTTGCCGGAGACCCAGGCGTCGTCGCCCGGCTCGATGCCGGCGGCGTCGAGCGCCTCGCCGACCGTGGCCGCGGGCACCGTCTCCTCGGTGACCTCACCGTCGACGGCGAAGGTGACCTGCTTGTCGTAGCGCACCGTGATGGTGTCGCCGTCGGAGACCTGCTCGGACGGCTCGGCATTGACCTTGTCGACCTTGTCGACGTCGACCTCGCGCGACTCGAGGACGGAGGAGACCGATGCACCGAACGTGCGGACGGTGTCCTTCTCGCCGTCGACGTCGACGGTCACGGTCTTGCTGAACGCTCCGTAGGCGGCGACGCCACCGGCGAGGACCATGAGCACCGCCAGGTTGAGGGCGATGACGAGTCTCTTGCTGATGCGGCCTGGAGCATCGGTCACGACGGGTGTGGACGAATGACGAGCGTGGTGCACGTAGGACCTCACGGTCGGGGGCAGGGACAACCGATCCACCATGATGCCAGGCCGGTGGTCAGGTCAAGCGGCCTTCGCCCAAGGTCCCCCGAAGGCCCGGTCGGTGGTGGCGTCGATCGTGCGGCACAGCTCGTCGAGCGAAATCCCCGTGAGATCAGCGATGAAGCGGACCGTGTGCGGCACGAGGAACGACGCGTTGGGCTTGCCGCGATGCGGCATCGGTGTGAGGAAGGGCGCATCGGTCTCCACGAGGATCCGGTCCGCGGGTGTGATAAGCAGCGCCTCTCGCAGGGGGTCGGCGATCTTGAACGTGACGGTGCCGGCGAACGACAGGAAGGCGCCGCGGTCCAGACAGGCACGGGCGAACTCGGCGTCGCCGGAGAAGCAGTGCAGGACGGTCCGCTCGGGCACTCCCTCCTCATCGAGCAGGCGCAGGACGTCGTCGTGGGCGTCCCGGTCGTGGATGACGAGCGTGCGGTCGTGGCGGTGCGCGACGCGGATGTGCTCGCGGAAGCTCTGGTGCTGGGCAGCGCGACCCTCTGGGCCGGTGCGGAAGTAGTCGAGTCCGGTCTCGCCCACGGCGCGGACGTCGGGAGCCTGCGCGAGCCGATCGATCTCGGCGATCGCGTCGTCGAGGGTGCCGGCGTCATCGAGCCCGGGCGCCTCGTTGGGGTGCAGGGCCACGGCGGCGACGATCGAGGGGTGGCGCTCGGCGGTCTCCACCGCCCAGCGCGAGCCCTCGACGTCACAGCCCACCTGCACGATCCGCGGCACTCCCACGGCGGCGGCGCGCGCGATGGCGTCGTCGACGTCGATCAGCCGACCGCCCTTGATCCGGTGGTCCAGATGGCAGTGGTTGTCGACCACGGGCGAGGGCAGGGGCTCGGGCGCATCCGGCCAGGGCCAGTCGGTACCGTCCGCCGCCCACG
>JBQGDU010000256.1:0-6127 GCA_052039245.1 Aeromicrobium sp.
GAGATCTGGCCGTTCCTGCGTGGTCGAGCAAGCCGCTCGGTGACGCCACCGCCCCTTCCTGCGGTCGAGCCAGCCAGCCGAAGATCGGCCCCCTCCCGGTGGTCGAGTAGGCCGGGCCAGCGAGGAACGAGCGACGCCCGGCCGTATCGAGACCACGTCACGCCAACTGCGACCCTGCCGTCTTCGTGTCCTCCCCGGTTACAGTGAGCCCGTGACCGCGATCGCCGACGAGCAGCAGACGCCCGCCTCCACCCGGCCCTCCGTGCGCGAGGGCGTCCTGATCGCCGTGCTCGGCGGAATCGGCTTTCTCGCCGCCTTCGTGCTCACCAACGACAAGGTGAAGTCCCTCGAGGCGGCGTCGGCCGGCGACGGGTTCACCGCCTCGTGCGACGTCAACGCCTTCGTCGCGTGCTCTGGCGTCTTCAACACCTGGCAGTCCGAGGTGTTCGGCTTCCCCAACCCCCTCATCGGCATCGCCGGGTTCGCCGTCGTGGCCGCTCTCGGCGTGCTCGTCGCCGCCAAGGTCGATCTGCCGCGCTTCGTCTGGGTGGGCCTCCTCGCCGGCTCCGTGTTCGGCATCGCCTTCACCACGTGGCTGCAGTACCAGAGCATCTACTCCATCGTGAAGCTGTGCCCGTACTGCATGATCGTCTGGGCGGTCATGATCCCGTTGTTCGTGGTGGTCGCCCGCATCACCGCCCGACGGCTGGCGCCCGGCGGCGGCATCGCGAGCCTCCTGCAGAACTGGACCGTGCTGATCGTGCTGCTCTGGTACGTCGCCATCGCCGCCGCCATCTGGTTCCAGTTCGGCAGCGACCTCTGGGCCTGAGCCGCCCACTCGGCCACCGAGCGACCGGCTAGGCCACCGGATCAACGCCTCGGCTACTCCGGGTTCTCCTGCATTGCGCGCACCTCGACCCGCGAGCCGAGGGCTGCGGACGCCTGCTCGGCCCACGTGAGCGCCTGCTCCTCCTCCGGCGCCTCGATGATCCAGAACCCGCCGACGTACTCGGGCGCCTCGACGAACGGACCGGCCGTGCGGCTCGGGCTATCACCCGTGGCGTCGACGGTGACTGCGGTCGACGGCGGGTGCAGACCGCCGGCCGTGACGAACGCGCCGGCCTCGTTCAGGTCGGTGTTGAACTTCTCGACCGCGACCATCATGGCCTCCAGCTCGGCCGGGTCGATGTCCTGCATCGACTCCATGGTGGGCTCCTCCGCAGCGTCGTGCGGGAGGGACAGGAAGTACTGCGTCATGGAACTGCTCACTTTCTTCGGTGGGTGGTGTGACGTGCGGTCGGGGTGGTCACGCCTCGTCGGCGAACTCCTGGATCATGACCGGGGAGGCGTGGATGCACATGATCCGCAGCGTCCCGGCGCCGGTGTTGGTGAAGCGGTGCCACACGTCGGCCGGGGCGACGGCCGTGTCCCCGGCCTGGGCAGTGAAGACGTCCTCTCCGACGACGACGGTCGCCTCGCCCTCGAGCACGGTCCAGGTCTCGTCGTATGGGTGCCGGTGCAGGGCAGGGCCTTGGCCGGGCTCGCCCGTCACCAGGAAGAAGGACACGTTCGCGCCGTACTGCGCCCCCTCGAAGCGAAGAGTTCGGCTCTCCCCGATCCGGATGTCGTCGGCGGGGATGGTGGTCTGCTGCGTCATGAGGTTCTCCTCGGTCTGGGGCTCTCGCCCGATGCCGTCACCCTCGCCTCGAGGGCCTCGCGCTGACTACGCTTTCGACGTGCATCGAAAGTTCGTGGAGTTCCACCTCGGATCGAGCGACCTCTCGGCGGTGCGGTTCGGCATCTCGCCGGGGCACGAGCTCGTCCATGGACTCCGGGCGATCCTGCGACCAGAGTCGGCACCCCTGCACTGGGGGTGGTTCCGCAGCATCCGCGACCGTCCGCGTGGGGAGGCGTTCCGTCTGCTGACAGCGGTGAGCGGCGTCGAGGGGTACCTGCCGGACTTCCTCACCGCGACGCCGTCGGGGGACATGACTCCGCAGGAGGAGCTCGCGCGGCTCCGCGAGGTACGCACCGAGCTCCTCCAGTTCGACCTGGAGAAGATGGTGCTCCGCTCCGCCGGGGCACGTCAGCAGGAGATCAGAAACCTGATCGCCGCCCCGGAGGACGCTCGTGCGCGGATCGCCGACGCGTGGGAGGAGGTGTGGGAGTCGCTGCTGGCCCCCGTCTGGCCGCAGATGCTGCGCGTGCTTCGCGCCGACATCGCGGTGCGCTCGCGGCGCAGCAGCGACGCCGGACTCGCGGAGATGGCCGGCACCCTGCACTCCACGGTCACGTGGCACGACGAGGTGGTGAGGGTGGAGATGCGCCGCCACGAGGAGGTGCTCGACTGCGGCGGCACCGGTCTCGTGCTGGTGCCGTCAGTCATGATGGCGACGCGCGGATGCGCAGTCCTCACCGAACGTCCGGCACAGCCGACCATCTTCTACCCGGCGCACGGCGTGTCCGAGACCTGGTACCGCGGCGCGGCCGATGCCCTCGACGCCCTCGCCGCGCTGCTGGGGCAGGCGCGGGCCCGCCTCATCCTGGAGCTGCGACAACCGCTCTCGACGTCGGAGTGCGCCGAGCTGACGAACCTGGCCGTCTCCACTGCGTCGCACCACCTCACGGTCCTGCGCGACGCCGGACTGGTCGACAGTCGTCGTCAGGGCGTCCGGGTGCTGCACACGCGTACTCCCCTCGGGGAGGCACTGGCGGGGGTGGGGTGACCTCGTCGGCGACGGCATCGGCCGGGAACGACGAGGGCCCCGCCGTGTCGGCAGGGCCCTCGTTCCCGGTGGAGCATAGGAGATTCGAACTCCTGACCTCTTCGATGCGAACGAAGCGCGCTACCAACTGCGCCAATGCCCCTCGGTCGTCCCCGAGATTACCACCGGGGGGCGTCGGTCGATCGGGCGGTCACTCGCCGGAGGCGCGGCGCGGCGCCTCCGTGCTGTCGTGGCGGCCCGGCAGCTGGACGTCCTCGCCCTCGACGTGCCCGGAGGTCCAGGCGCCGGGGGCGTCGAAGTCGATCGTGCGGACGGTGCGACCGGCCCGCGGCTTGGTGACGTAGGTGGGCAGCGTGACGGGGAGCGGGTCCCAGAGGGCATCGCCCGCGGTGGAGACCGACGGCACGGCGATGACGATCTGGTCGTCGAGGGCGTCCTCGGTCAGCTCGGCCCGCTCCATGACGTGGGGACGCTCCGGCTCGGGGTCGTCGAGCTGAACGATGACCGTCTGCTCCTCCTCCGCTGCGGTGCCACGACGTGCCTTGGCCTCGGCGGACCGACCGGTCCTCGCGGCCTTGGCCTTCTGCCGGGCCGGGCGCTCGGGGCGTCGCAGCCAGCCCGGACGGGACGGACGCTCGATGCCGGGCAGGCCGCGCTCGCCACGCACCTGGACGCGACAGGCCACCAGCCACGCCACGACGAGTCCGGCGGGGACGGCCAGCCAGACGGGCTGGACGACGGAGAAGACGGCGAGGCCCCCGACGACGACGAGGGCGGTCAGCAGGGTGAGCAGCGTGCGGCGGCGGCGACGTGCGGCGATGATCGCAGCGGTGCGTGAGACGGGAGCGCGGGCGCTGGTCGGGCGCGACGCGGGCGCGGGCTTCTCGATCGTCGAGAGCGCCTCGCGATCGAGCTTCTGGATGGACTCCCGATCCCCGCTCCGGATCTCGCGGCCCTCGGCGTGTGGCGTGGTCACGGAGGCGTCCTTCCGGTCGGGGACGGGCTCGGTCGTCTGCTCGGCCGGCGAGTCGCGCGGCCCGGAGCGCGCGATGACGCGACTCAGCGGGCTCAGCGTCTCCAGCGAGGAGGAGCTGGAGGCGTCGTCGTAACGGCGCAGGACCAGCGGCACGAAGTACGCCGCCCAGACCGCGACGACGCACGCCACGATCAGTCCGTTGGCTCCACCCATGGAAGAAACCGTAGGGCTCGGCGCCGTCCCATCGGCGCAGGCAGGGCCGTGTGTCGTCCGAATCTCTGTGACTGATGTGACTCAGGAGGTTGCGGGACGTGCCGGATCCCCTGAGCCGGCACCCCCAGCAGGACCGTCCGCCGCCCCCGGCCCGGCACCCCCGCCGGTGGCCCTCGCCAACGCACGTCCCGGCGGACCGTCGCCGAGCACCTGGAAGACCCGGTGGTCGCGCCACTCCCCCGCGATGTGCAGGTAGCCGCGCGCGAGACCGACCTCCTCGAGTCCCAGCTTGGCCACGACGCGCAGGCTGGCCACGTTCTCGGGCCGGACGGAGATCTCCACCCGGTGCAGTCCGACGACGTCGAGCAGGTGGTCGAGCACCAGCGCCACGGCCACCGGGGTGAGCCCACGTCCGGCGTGGCTCGGGGCGATCCAGTACCCGATGCTGGCCCACTGCGCCGAGCCGCCGGTGATCCCGTTGACGGTGACCTGGCCGATCATGTCGCCGTCCTCGTCGATCACGAAGGGCATCCCGGCACCCTGGCGGGCACGTCGCCGCATGGCGCGGATCATCGCGGAGTAGGAGGACGACGGCGTTCCCGAACCGGGCGGCAAGGTCGCCTCCCACGGCGCCAGCCAGTCCGCCGCTCCCTGACGGATGCGCCGCCACTGCCGAGCGTCGGAACGCTTCAGCGGCCGGACCAGGACGTCGCCGTGCCGCAACGTCGCGGGCCAGCCCTTCATCCGGACGCGTCCGCGGACGACGGCGGCGACGACGCGTGATCCACGCCGCGGAGCTGCTCGACGGCGTGCGGGACGATGCCGCTCAGCACCTCGATGCCGTCCTTCACCCCGCCGCGGGAGCCCGGCAGGGTCACCACGAGCGCGCCACCCGCCACCCCGGCCACGCCACGGGAGAGCGCGGCGGTGGGCACCCCCTTGGCCACCCCGGCTGCCCGGAGCGCCTCCGCCACACCCGGCAGCTCGCGATCCAGCAGCGGCCGGACCACGTCGGGGGTGCGGTCGGTGGGGCTGATCCCGGTCCCTCCCGTGGTGAGCACGACGTCGGCACCGGCGTCGACGGCGGCCGCGACCGCCTCGCCCACCGGGATCCCGTCGGGCACGACGACGGGATCGTCGGTGCTGAAGCCCCACGAGCGCAGGGCGTCGGCGAGCAAGGGACCGGTGGTGTCCTCGTAGACCCCGTGGGCGGCCCGGTTGGAGGCGACCACGACGGCCCCGCGCCCCTCGCTCACGCGATGCTCCAGTCGCCGCTGCGTCCGCCGGACTTGGCGATCACCTCGACATCGGTGATCCGTGCCCGCTTGTCGACCGCCTTGACCATGTCGACGACCGTCAGGGCCGCGACGCTCACCGCCGTGAGGGCCTCCATCTCCACGCCGGTGCGGTCGGTGGTGCGCACCGTGGCCGTGACGACGACGGCGACGTCCGTCAGCTCCAGGTCCACCTCCACGCCGCTGATCGCCAGGGGGTGGCACAGCGGTACCAGGTCCGGTGTGCGCTTGGCACCCATGATCCCCGCGACGCGCGCGACACCCAGCGCGTCTCCCTTGGGCACGCCCTCACCTCGCAGCAGCGACACGACGTCGGCCGAGACCAGCACCCGACCCCGCGCGGTGGCGGAGCGCTGGGTCACCTGCTTCTCGCCGACGTCGACCATGCGCGCGGCACCGGACTCGTCCACGTGCGTCAGCGTCGGCCGGTCCGACGTCGAGGGCCGGGTGCCCCGAGGATCCTCGCCGGCCATCTCAGAAGGGTCGGTCGAGCACGAGCGTGCGGACGGTGTCGCCGAGGTTGAGTGCCGTCTCGTCCTCACCCACGATGATCAGGGCGTTGGACTCCACGAGCGAACCCAGCAGGTGCGAGCCGGGCCCACCGACGGGCGTGACCTTGGCGCCCTTGTGCGTCACCTCGAAGTACCCGCGGACGTACTGACGCTTGCCCGGCGGCGACTCGACGTCGGCCGCGAGCACGGCGTGCACCATGGGCCGACGGTAGGGCACGAGTCCCATCATGCGCCGGATGGCGGGCAGCACGAACACCTCGAACGAGACGTACGCGGAGACGGGATTGCCCGGCAGCGTGATGATCGGGGTCTGCTCGTCCATCACCGTGCCGAACCCCTGTGGGCGGCCCGGCTGCATCGCGACCTTGGGGAAGGAGACCGTGCCGAGGGCGGACAGCGTCTCCT
>JBQGDU010000257.1:0-3765 GCA_052039245.1 Aeromicrobium sp.
TGCTGGGCTGGATGGCCTTCAAGGACGCGACGTCCACGGCCCTCGCCGGCACCCCGACCACGACCGCTCAGGAGAAGTGATGACGACCGACCACAGCGACCTGCCCGACGTCCCCGAGGCCACCGGTGGTGGCAGCACCGCGACGGTGCTCCGTGACGACGTCGTCGAGGCGATGAAGGACGTCGTCGATCCCGAGCTCGGCATCAACGTCGTCGACCTCGGCCTCGTGTACGGCGTCGACGTCGACCAGCACAGCAACACCGTGCTCTCGATGACCCTCACGTCGGCTGCTTGCCCGCTCACGGACGTCATCGAGGACCAGACGCGCCAGGCGCTCGACGGACTCGTCAACGACTTCCGGATCGAGTGGGTCTGGATGCCGCCGTGGGGCCCGGACAAGATCACCGACGACGGTCGCGAGATGCTGCGCGCGCTCGGCTTCAACGTCGGCTGACGGCTCTGCTGCCATGGGTCGTGGCTTCGTCGCTGCCGCCGTCGTCGGTGTCGCCGTGACCTTCACGAGCGGCTGTGGAGGTCCCGATTGCGAGGGGGAGACCGACTCCGGTTCCTTCGTGCGCAGCGGCGTGGACGTGAGTGCTACCGACGACGTCCCGCTGCGCATCGCCTGGACCGATCCGGACGAGGGCCGCGTGAGCCTGGATCTCAAGAACGGCTCCGAGGAGCAGCAGTCCGCCCTGCGGGGGCTGGCGGTGGGGGAGACGACGCGTCTCGGCGCCGGTGCCTCCGTCACCGTTCTCGGCGTCTGCGAGGACGGGGCGTGGGTACGCACCGAGGGGCGGGCGCCTCGAGACCCGGAGGGGTGACCACCGTCGCACCGCTGGATACCGGGCGCGGCAGGTACGGCGCGTACGATGGGCGGGTGTTGATCCAGCAGGAGTAGACGGCCCCGTGCACCGCGGACCCGGTGCACGGTCTCGACGTGTCCAGCCTCCTCCTGACCTCGAAAGCTCCTCATGATCACCGTCAGCAACGTGACGTTGCGCTTCGGCGCCCGCGTCCTGATGTCCGACGTCTCCTTCCAGGTGACCAAGGGCGACAAGATCGGTCTCGTCGGCCGCAACGGCGCGGGAAAGACCACTCTCACGAAGATGCTCGCCGGGGCCGGCGGGGAGCCCGCCGAGGGCAGCATCGGCCGGACCGGCACCGTCGGCTACCTGCCGCAGGACCCCAAGGTCGAGGACATGAGCGTCTCCGCCCGCGACCGGATCCTCTCGGTCCGCGGCCTCGACGAGGCGCTGCGTCGCATGCGGGAGGCCGAGAAGGAGATGGCGTCCGAGGACGCCGAGGTGGCCGAGCGGGGGATGAAGCGCTATGCCAGCGCGGACGCGGAGTTCGGTGCCGGAGGTGGCTACGCGGCCGAGGCCGAGGCCGCCACGATCGCCGCCAACCTCGGCCTCCCGGACCGCGTGCTCGGCCAGCCGCTGTCGACGCTCTCCGGTGGACAGCGTCGTCGCATCGAGCTCGCGCGGATCCTGTTCTCCGACGCCGACACTCTGTTGCTCGATGAGCCCACCAACCACCTCGACGCCGACTCCGTCCGCTGGCTGCGCGGCTTCCTGCAGGACTTCTCCGGCGGCATCGTGGTGATCAGCCACGACGTCGACCTCATCGAGGAGACGGTCAACAAGGTCCTCTACCTCGATGCCAACCGCGGCACGATCGACGTCTACAACATGGGCTGGAAGCTCTACCTGCGCCAGCGGGAGGCCGATGAGGTCCGTCGCAAGAAGGAGCGGGAGAACACCACCAAGACCGCAGAGCGGCTCATCGCACAGGGCAACAAGATGCGCGCCAAGGCCACCAAGGCCGTCGCCGCCCAGCAGATGCTGCGTCGTGCGGAGCAGATGCTCGCGGGTCTGGAGGACGAGCGTCAGTCCGAGCGGGTCGCTCGGATCGACTTCCCGGCCCCGGCGCCGTGTGGCAAGACGCCACTGATGGCCGAGGGCCTGTCGAAGTCGTACGGCTCGCTGGAGATCTTCACCGACGTGGGGCTGGCGATCGACCGGGGGAGCCGGGTCGTGGTGCTGGGGCTGAACGGTGCCGGCAAGACGACCCTGCTGCGGATGCTCGCCGGTGAGCTCGATCCGGACACCGGGGAGCTGCAACCCGGTCACGGACTGAAGATCGGCTACTTCGCCCAGGAGCACGACACCCTCGACCTCTCCAAGACGGTCTTCGAGAACATGCGCGACGGCGCCCCCGAGCTCACCGAGACGCAGGCCCGCAGCGTCCTGGGCGCCTTCCTGTTCTCCGGGGACGACGCGCAGAAGCCCGCCAAGGTGCTCTCCGGCGGGGAGAAGACGCGACTGGCGCTCGCGAGCCTGATCGTCTCCAGCGCCAACGTCCTGCTGCTCGACGAGCCCACCAACAACCTCGATCCGGCCTCCCGTGAGGAGGTCCTCGCGGCGATCCGCTCCTACCAAGGGGCCATCGTGCTGGTGACGCACGACGAGGGTGCCGTCGAGGCGCTCGAGCCCGACCGGGTGCTGCTGCTGCCGGACGGCGACGAGGACCTGTGGAACGCGGAGTACGCCGAGCTCATCAGCCTGGCATAGGTGCGGTCGGTGTCAGAGGAGGGGCTTGCAGCAGGAGACGTTGTGTGGGTCCCTCACGTTTGGACCAATTGGGCCAAGGATTCGAGCGGCGGCCGGTACGTGTACGACGTCGACCACGTTGCGGCTGCCCACGATCACTGGGGCGTGGCCGCACAGGTGCTCGAGCTAAACCCGACCGGCTCGGTTCTTCGCGGCACGGTCATCCAGAAGTTGTGGAACGCCGTCGACCGACGGGTTCGATCCCTTCACAGCCTGTATCACCTTCGAGAGCTGGCCTCGCGCCTCGAATGGGATCGAGGAGGCCGGCTTCAGCTGCTCGAGATGTTGGCGCGCGTCGGCCTCGTGCGCCCGTCCATGCTCGAGCAACTCCGGACGATGCGTAACACGATCGAGCACGCCGATCGGGGAGTTCCGGACCTGGCACAGTGCCAAGTTCTCCTGGACGCCGTCTGGTACTTCCTAAGGTCCACTGACTCGTTGGTCGACCTGGTCGTCGAGAGTCTTGAGTTCGTGGACCCGCTGGCTCCACCCGGCCCACCCAGATTCGTCAGTGTCAATTACGTGCTGGAGTCGTGGGACGTGACGCTGTGGGGGTTCTTCGATCCGACCCACCTCGGGCTCTCCGAGCAAGAGAACGACCTCGCCTTGATTCTCGACAGACCTCCGGAGCAAAGAGGAGACGGCCAGGTTTGCCTCCACGGTCGTCTCGGCGTCAATGACGGGCTGGAGGCGGTCATCCGCGAGTACTTCGACGTCTGCTACCTCTCCTGAGGTCTTCGTGTCTCGAGCGCTGCGGCCGCCCGGTAGAGGCGTGCGTCCTCGCCCCGCGGTGCCATCAGCTGCAGACCCACGGGGAGCCCGTCGGAGAGTCCGCAGGGCAGCGACAACGCCGGCAGGTGGGCGAGGTTCGCTTCCACGGTCCACCAGTCCGTGCGCGGGCGGGCGAGCGGATCGTCCATGCCGGGGCGACCGAGACGCGGTGCGACGAGCGGCACGGTGGGACTGATCATCAGGTCACATCGCTCGAAGGCTGCGCGGGCGTCGGCAGCGATCCGAGCCCGCACCGAGAGCGCGTCCGCGTGCTCTCGCGAGCCGACGAGCCGGCGACCGATCTCGAGCCGGCTCCTCGCCTCGTCGCCGAGTCCGGGCTCGTGCTCGGTGAGGACCGGCAGAGCCTCCACGGAGGTGA
>JBQGDU010000258.1:0-2066 GCA_052039245.1 Aeromicrobium sp.
GCACCGCCCCGGACGGCCGTCGCCTCGCCCTCGGGGCGACGACGTACCCGTCATCCATCCAGACCAGACGGAGCAGGCCATGGTCCTCGGAGCGGTGAGACGTCTCGCGAGCGTCGTGATCCTGTTGGTGGGCGTGCTCGCAGTGGTCTTCGTCCTCGGGGCGCGGGCGCCCGGCACTCCCGGGCGCCAGCTGCTCGGTCTCGACGCCCCTCAGGAGGCAGTCGACGCTATGAACACCGAGCTGGGACTCGACCGGCCCCTGTGGGTGCAGTTCCTCAGCTACGTGGGGAACGTCGTCCAGGGTGACCTCGGCCGGTCCTACAGCAGTGGCGAACCGGTCGGAACACTGATCTGGGCGTGGTTCGAGGCGACGACCTGGCTCCTCGTGGCCGGTCTCGTACTGTCCCTGGTCCTCTCGATCTCGTTGGCCACGCTGGCCGCACGGCACCGCGGTACCTGGATCGACACCATGATCAGGACGTTCACCGTGACCTCCATCGCCGTCCCCACGTTTTGGAGCGGACTGCTCCTCGTGCTGGTCATCGCCCTCCCGACGGGCTGGTTCCCCGCCGGAGGGTTCGGTGAGACGACGGCCGACCACCTCCGCAGCATCGTGCTGCCAGCGATCACGCTCGCCGTGGCCATAGCGCCGCTGCAGGTCCGGGTGCTACGAGCGAACCTCATCGAGTCGTTGGGATCCGGCTACGTCGAGGCGGCCGCCTCACGAGGCGTGCCGCGGCGAAGGCTCCTCACCCGACATGCCCTCCCCAACGCCGCCGTCCCGGCGATCGCCGTGGTGTGCGTCCAGGCCGGCTTTCTGCTGTTCGGTGCCGTGATCGTCGAGAACACCTTCCAGCTCCCGGGCCTGGGCTCGGGGCTGGTGACCGCCATCACCCAACGCGACTACCCGATGATCAACGGGATCACGCTGCTGTTCGCAGCACTCGTGATTTCCTTCAGCCTCATCGGGGACGCGCTCTCGACCGTCGTCGATCCACGAGTGAGGGTCTCATGACCGAGCAGAGCACTGACCACTCCCCCGAGGAGGGCCGCGAGCACACCGTCGAGGAGCTGGTGACGGGCACCCGCATCGGCGCGAGCCGCCTCGGCTACCACGTTGGGCTCGGCATCCTTGGTCTGGCCGTCCTCCTCGCCGTCGCGGGGCCGTACATCGTGCCGCACGACCCGTACGAACAGGACCTGATGAACCGGCTCGCCACGCCGTCGTTCACGCACTGGCTCGGCACGGACGCGCTGGGGCGCGACGTGTTCTCGCGGCTGGTCGCGGCAGCGCGCGTCGATCTCGGCGTCGGTTTCCTCGGGGCCTTCCTCCCGTTCGTTGTCGGCACGATCCTCGGTGGTGCCGCGGCGTACTTCGGCTCGATCTGGGACGTCATCGTCATGCGACTGACCGAGCTCGTGCTCGCCTTCCCCGTCTACGTCCTGATCATCACGCTGATCGCCGTCGGCGGATCGGGCATCCAGACCCTGCTCATCGCCTTCACCGCGGTGGGGTGGGTGGGATACGCCCGAGTCGTGCGCTCCGTGGTCCTGCGGGTCAAGCAGGAGGACTACGTCTCAGCGGCGAGACTCGGCGGCGTGTCGCACGGGCGGATCATGATCCTCCACCTGCTGCCCAACGTCATGCGCAGCTCGCTGACGTTGCTCGTCACGGACGTGATGTTCGTCCTCCTCGCCCTCGCCTCCTTCTCCTACCTGGGGCTGGGCATCCAGCCCCCCACCCCGGACTGGGGCGCCATGATCGCCGAGGCACAGCCGTACATGCAGCAGCAGTGGTGGCTCATCGCCGCCCCGGGCTTCATGGTCGCGCTCGTCGGCTCGGGCCTGATGCTGATCGGAGAACGTATCGATGACCGCACGTACTGAACCCCCCGTGGCCGTCGAGGTCCGTGACCTGGCGATCGCCGGACCGGCCGATCTCCTGGTCACCGACGTCGCACTCGACGTGCACGTCGGGGAGTGTGTCGGCCTGGTGGGCGAGTCCGGGTCGGGGAAGACCTTGACGGTGCGCTCGATCGCCGGGCTCCTGCCTCGGGGCGTCGAGC
>JBQGDU010000259.1:0-1712 GCA_052039245.1 Aeromicrobium sp.
GTCGAATCCAGCACGGCATGCGCGTAGGGAAGCAGCTGCTGCCCCTCGGCCGTCAGGAAGACCCGCCGCGTGGAGCGCTCGATAAGTTGGACGCCCAGTCCGGCCTCCAATGACGACAAAGCCTGCGACAGTGTTGACTGACTCAGGCCCAGGCCGGCCGCGGCCAGGCTGAAGTGGTGCTTCTCGGCCACGGCGGCGAAGGCCCGCAGGCCCGCGAGCGTGGGCTGATAGCTTGAATCGGTCATGCCGATAAGTATAGTGCCAAGTATCACCTTTTATTTTTAATTGCGATAGGGCACGATAGAGCGTGCGGGCGTCGAATGCGCCCCGAAGCAGATCTCACATCACAAGGAGTGTCATGGCACTGTTGACTATCGGCGACCAGTTCCCGGCCTACAAGGTGACCGCCCTGATCGGGGGCGACCTGTCGAACGTGAACGGGCCCGATGAGCTCTTCACCACCATCACCAGCGACGACTACGCCGGCAAGTGGCGCGTCGTGTTCTTCTGGCCGAAGGACTTCACCTTCATCTGCCCCACCGAGATCGCGGCGTTCGGCAAGCTGAACGATGAGTTCGCCGACCGGGACGCCCAGGTTCTCGGTGTCTCGACCGACAACGAGTTCGTGCACTACAACTGGCGCGTCACGCACGAGGACCTCAAGACCCTGCCGTTCCCGATGCTGTCGGACCTCAACCGCGACCTGGTGCGGGAGACCGGTGTGCTCAACGCCGACGGTGTCGCCGACCGGGCCACCTTCATCGTCGACCCCAACAACGAGATTCAGTTCGTCTCGGTGACCGCAGGGTCGGTGGGCCGCAATGTCGACGAGGTGTTGCGGGTGCTCGACGCGCTGCAGTCCGACGAGCTGTGCGCCTGCAACTGGAAGAAGGGCGAGGCGACCCTGAACGTCGGCGAGCTGCTCAAAGACTCGCTCTGATCGCAGCCGTATGAGTCGCGCTCGCGGTGATGTCGAGCGCCAGCACGAGGAGGAACAGCGTCAATGAGTATTGAGAATCTCAAGAACGCGATCCCGGAGTTCGCCAAGGACCTCAAGCTCAACCTGGGTTCGATCGCCCGGACCACGGTCCTGAACGACGAACAGCTCTGGGGCAGCCTGCTGGCCAGCGCCGCGGCGACACGCAACGCCACGGTGCTCGCCGAGGTCAGCGCTGAAGCCGCTGACAATCTCTCGGAGCAGGCCTACCAGGCCGCGCTGGGAGCTGCGTCGATCATGGGCATGAACAACGTGTTCTACCGCGGTCGGCACTTCCTGGGTGGGTCCTACGACGACCTGCGTCCCGGTTTGCGGATGAACATCATCGGCAATCCGGGGGTCGACAAGGCGAACTTCGAGCTCTGGAGCTTCGCAGTGTCGGCGATCAACGGCTGCTCGGACTGCGTTGCCTCGCACGAGAAGGTGGTTCGTGAGGCCGGCGTCGGCCGCGAGGCGATTTTGGAAGCTCTCAAAGTCGCCTCGATCGTGGCCGGCGTTGCGCAGGCGATCTTCGCCGCCGCAGCGCTACCGGCTGCATCATCCTGACGCGAGAAGCGCCCCGGGCCCCGTGCCCGGGGCGCTTTTCGTTCCAGTGCGGCACTACAAGGAGTCGGCGATGCAACGGCGGTTTCCACGGATCCACGATCTGGCTCCCCTGATCCGCATCCAGCGGCCGCGCTTGCCCAGCACCGCACGCCGACTCGATGCCGCAGTC
>JBQGDU010000260.1:0-8379 GCA_052039245.1 Aeromicrobium sp.
GTGCCGACACCCTAGAGGGCAACCCAGCAGGCGAGACCGGTTGGCGAGAGCGGGCCGAGTGACCTGCCATGGCCTAGGGTGACCCGGTGACGACGGCGAGGGAGAACGTCGGCGGCGGAACCTTCGTCGCTGCCGGCATGGTCACCATGAACGCCGCGGCCTACCTGTTCACGGTCGCCGCGGCGCGCCTGCTCGTCCCACAGGACTTCGGCGCCGTCACCGCCCTGCTCGGCATCCTGCTCGTCGGCAACGTCGCCGCGCTCGGCCTGCAAGCCACCACCGCCCGACGTCTCGCCCTCGCCCCCGAGCGCTCGTCGGAGGTCATCGCCACCGCTGTCGGCGTCACGGCCGGGCTGGCGCTCACCGTCGGCGCCGGGGTCGCGCTGGCGACGGTGGTCCTCACCCCGATGCTCCGCCTGGACAGCTACCTTCCCGTCGTCCTGTGCGGGCTCGCGCTCGTGCCCATGACGATCGTGGGAGCACAGTTCGGCATCGCCCAGGGCTCGGAACGGTGGCAGAAGCTCGCTCTCGTCTACGTCTGCGCCGGACTCGGCCGAGTGCTCGGCGGCGCCACCGCCCTGCTGGTCTCCCCCACCCCCGTCAGCGCGATGATCGGTGTCGCGTTCGGCGCCTGGCTCCCCGTGCTCGTCGGCCTGCCGCTGCTGCGCGGCAGCAACCCGCTGCACGCCGAGGGGCAACACCGCTCGTTCCTGCGCGAGATCGTCCTCGGCTCCCACGCCCTGCTCGCGTACTTCGTCCTCAGCAACACCGACGCCCTCGTCGCCCGCAACCTGCTCGACGCTCACGACGCCGGCCTCTACGCCTCGGGGCTCGTGCTCACCAAGGCCGCGATGTTCCTGCCTCAGTTCGTGAGCGTCGTGCTGTACCCCGCCCTCGCCCGGGACGAGACGTCGCGCTCACGCAGTCTCGCCGTCGGACTCGTCGCGGCGCTCGGAACCGTCGCGGTGATCGCCACGGCCCTGCTCCCCGAGCTGGCCCTCGTGCTCGTCGGCGGCGACCAGTACTCCGAGATCGCCGGACGGTTGTGGCTGTTCGCGCTGGCCGGGTCGCTCCTCGCCATCGTCCACCTGCTGGTCTTCGACGCACTCGCCCGGCACGCGCACGGAGTCGTGGTCCTCGTCTGGTCGGCGCTCGTCGCGCTCCTGCTGGGTGCGTACACGCTCGACGTGCACGTCACCGGGCTCGTCACGGTGGTGGCGTCGGTGGCGGCGGTGCTCGCCGTCGTCGTGTGGTTCGTGCCGGGACGGTCGACGAACCACTGAGCGCCAGCTCCTCGCAAGGGCCGACTCACCCCGTGACCCAGTGACGTGAGACCTGGTCTCGATACGCCGTCGCCGGCTCCTTCGTCGCAGCGACGGCTACTCGACCACCGAGGCCGATCCGACCACACCCGGAACGAGCCCGGGACTCAGTGGGCGGCTTCGTGCCAGGTGCGGCCGGTGCCGACGGAGACGTCGAGCGGGACGGACAGGTCCGCGGCGCCGGCCATCTGCTCGCGCACGAGCGCCTCGACCGGCTCCACCTCGCCCGAGGCCACCTCGAGCACCAGCTCGTCGTGCACCTGCAGCAGCAGCCGCGAACGCAGCTCGGACTCACCGAGCGCCTTCTGCACGCCCAGCATGGCGACCTTGATGATGTCGGCGGCCGACCCCTGGATGGGCGCGTTGAGCGCCATCCGCTCGGCCATCTCCCGGCGCTGCCGGTTGTCGCTCTGCAGGTCCGGCAGGTACCGGCGCCGACCCATGATCGTCGCCGTGAAGCCCGTCTGACGCGCCTCGTCCACGACACCCCCGAGGTAGTCGCGCACACCACCGAACGTCTCGAAGTAGTCGTCCATCAGGCTCTGTGCCTCACCCGTGGAGACCTGAAGCTGCTGGCTCAGGCCGTAGGCCGAGAGACCGTACGCGAGGCCGTAGTTCATCGCCTTGATGCGAGCGCGCAGGCCACCGTCGATGTCGCCCGGATCACGCTCGAAGACCTTGGCTGCCATCACGGTGTGGAAGTCGTGCCCGGAGCGGAAGGCCTCGATCAGGTCGGCATCCTCGGAGAGGTCCGCCATGATCCGCATCTCGATCTGGCTGTAGTCCGCCGTCAGGAGCGTCTCGTACCCGTCGCCCACGCAGAACGCCTCACGGATCCGGCGCCCCGACTCGGTGCGGATCGGGATGTTCTGCAGGTTCGGGTCCGCGGAGCTGAGCCGCCCGGTGGCCGCGATCGTCTGCGCGTACGTGGTGTGGATGCGGCCGTCCGGCTGGACCGTCTTCTGCAGGCCCTCCACCGTCTGCCGCAACCGGGTGACGTCGCGGTGCGCGAGCAGGTGCTGCAGGAACGGGTGCTCGGTCTTGACGAACAGCTGCTGCAGCGCCTCGGCGTCGGTGGTGTAGCCGGTCTTGGTGCGCTTGGTCTTGGGCATGCCGAGCTCGTCGAACAGCACCACCTGAAGCTGCTTGGGCGAACCGAGGTTGATCTCCTTGCCGATGACGTCGTACGCCTCCTGCGCCGCACCCAGCATCCGCTCGGTGAACTCGGCGTGCAGGGCGTCGAGGTGCTCGACGTCGACAGCGATGCCGTCCGTCTCCATCGTCAGCAGCACGTCGACGAGCGGCAGCTCCAGCTGCTCGAGCAGACCGAGGGCCTCGTCCTCCTCGAGCTGCTCTCGCAGGACGCCCCAGAGGTCCAGAGCCGCTCGGGCCCGCTGGGCCGCCGTCTCCGCGCCCGCCGTGTCGTCGTCGAACGCCAGCTGGCCGGAGTCGTCCCCGGCGGCGAGGTCCCGCTTGAGGTTGCGCATCGCGAGGTCCGCGAGGTCGTACGAACGCTGGTCCGGGCGGACGAGGTACGCCGCGACCGCGGTGTCGGCCACCACGCCGCGTGTCGACCAACCCTGCGCCTCGAGTGCGTGCAGCTGCCCCTTGGCGTCGTGCAGGACCTTGGGACGCGCCGCATCGGCCAGCCAGGCGGCCACCGCCTCGTCGTCGGCGGCGTCGAGCGTCTCGACGTTGACCCACAGCGCCGGACCCTCGGCCGTCGCGAGCGCGAGCGTGTCCGCGCGCGCCCCCACCGGGCGCAGCACGCCGGAGACCTCCAGTCCGATGGCGCCGTCACCCGTGTGCTCCGCGATCCACGCAGCGACCTCGCCCGGTCCGGCGAGCGCGACATCCACCTCGACCGACGCCTCGGCGGTGGCCGTCTCGTCACCGCCGCCGAGGTACTCGAACAGTCGCGTGCGCAGGGCCGCGAACTCCAGCGCGTCGAAGATCTCGTGGATGGCGTCGCGGTTCCAGTCGGTACTGAAGGACACGTCGGCCGGGCCCGCCGGGAGGTCCAGGTCGCGTACCAGAGCATTGATCCGCCGGTTGCGCAGGACGTCGTCGAGGTGCTCTCGGAGCGACTCGCCCGCCTTGCCGGGGACGGCGTCGACGTCGGCAACCAGGGCCTCGAGGGAGCCGTACTTGGTGATCCACTTGGCTGCCGTCTTGGGCCCGACACCCGGCACGCCCGGGAGGTTGTCGCTCGTCTCCCCCACGAGCGCCGCGATCTCCGGGTAGTGCTCGGGCGTGACGCCGTACTTCTCCTCCACCGCCGTCGGAGTCATGCGGACGAGGTCCGAGACGCCCTTGCGGGGATAGAGGACCGTGGTGGTCCCGGTGACGAGCTGCAGGGCGTCGCGGTCACCGGTGCAGATGAGCACCTCCATGCCGGACGCCTCTGCCTGCGTGGCGAGGGTCCCGATCACGTCGTCGGCCTCGAAGCCGTCCTTCTCGAACGTCGGGATGCCGAGGGCGTGGACGACGTCCTTGATGAGCTCGACCTGGCCCTTGAACTCATCGGGGCTCTTGCTGCGGTTGGCCTTGTACTCGGTGTACTCCTGCGTGCGGAACGTCTGTCGGGAGACGTCGAACGCCACCGCGACGTGCGTGGGCTGCTCGTCGCGCAGCACGTTGATCAGCATCGAGGTGAAGCCGAACACGGCGTTGGTGTGCTGACCCGTGGTGGTGGAGAAGTTCTCGACCGGGAGGGCGAAGAAGGCGCGGTAGGCGACGGAGTGACCGTCGATCAGCAGAAGTCGGTCCACGGACTCGACCCTAGGGCATGTCACCGACGACTTCGGGCCCGGCGAGACCGACTGCGCGATGGCAGGTCAGTCGTCGGCCGGCTGCTGCTCGTGCCGACGGCGCAGAGCGCGCCGGACCGCGATCAGCCGGCCCGTGTCGCGCGACTGGGTGGCTCGTGAGGAGACCTGCGAGCGCAGCTTGCTGGCCTGGATCGCCCGCACGACCGCGACCTGGCTGAAGCCGATCTTGGTCAGGTAGCGATGCGGCTCGCGCGCCTGCGTCGGGATGGCCGCCATGACCACCTCGACGCCGTTGTCCTCGCCGTGGGAGGCAGCGGCCGACAGCAACGTGAGGGCGATGGAGCGCCGGCGGTGTGCCGGCGAGACCTGGATGTCGGTGACCAGGAGAGTGCGGGTCATCGTCACCGGCGTCACCGTGGTCAGCTCGCAGACCGTGGCACCCACGACCTCCTCCTCGAGCAGCGCGACGATGATCCGCTTGCGCGGGTTCTCCAGGTGCAGGGCGAGCGCCTCGGCCGCCTCCTCGGGCGTCGGGTCGTGCCACATGCCCTGCTGGGTGAAGGCCTCGTCGCCGTCACGTCCGGAGCTCTTGGCGCTCTCGGCCCACAAGGCGGCGAGGGCGGCGGCGTCGTCGGGTCTCGCGTCGCGCAGCACCACGGAGGAGCGTGACGGCATCGAGACCTCCGGGACAGGTGAGGTGATGGAGGACATGAGGTGCCACACTGGCCAGCGCCCAGAACGACGGGCGGCCTCACGAACAGTAGGAGGGTACATGGTGACGGCACCGTGACGAGGGGACGATCGTGAGGTACCGATGATCACCGGGACCGGCACCGCCGTGAACGTCCTCACCGTCCTGATCGGCTCCGGCCTCGGACTGCTGGTGGGACATCGCCTGCCCGAGCGCGTCCGCACCGCCGTCACGACCGCACTCGGGCTGGTCACCCTGCTCATCGCCGCCGATGCCGCGATGGACGTCGCCGCTCCCGCCCTCGTCGACGCCACCGGACGAGGTGCCCCGACGCTCGTCGTGCTCGGCTCCCTCGCCATCGGTGCGATCCTCGGGGCATGGGCGCGTCTTGAGGATCGGCTCGAGTCCGTGGGCGGATGGCTCCAACGCCGACTCACCCGTGGCCACGACGACGGCCGCGAACGCTTCGTCGAGGGATTCGTGGTCAGCTCGCTGGTCTTCTGCGTCGGACCACTCACAATCCTGGGCAGCCTCAACGAGGGGCTGGGCAACGGCGCAGAGCAGCTGTTGCTGAAGTCGGTGCTCGACGGATTCGCGTCGCTCGCCTTCGCGGCGTCCTTCGGCATCGGCGTCATGGCCTCCGCCCTGTCGGTGGGGATCGTCCAGGGTCTCCTCACGCTGCTCGGCGCTGTCGTCGGGACCCTGCTGCCCGAGCCGCACCTCCTCGCCGTCACCGCCACCGGCGGCCTGGTGCTCGTCGGCGTGGCCCTCAGACTGCTCGAGATCAAACCGATCCCCGTCGCCGATCTCCTGCCGGCCCTTCTCGTCGCACCGCTCCTGACACAGCTGGCCGTGACCCTGGCCTGAGCCAACTTCACAGAACCGTTACCTGCGAGGTCGGCAACGACGCACCGGTGACTCCCACCTGGCGTTATGCTCCCTCGGACGACTGCGCCACGAGCGCTGCCCATCACCACCAGGAGTCCTGCGTGCGACTGACACTCAAGGTGCTCGTCTCGGCCTTCCTGGCGCTCATGGTCCTGCTGTCACCGATCGGTGCCGCAGCGACCGAGGCGCCATCGCCGAGTCCGAGTGCCCCCGCCCCCGACGACGCCGCCCCCGACGACGCCGACGAACCGGTCGACGAACCGTCCGAGGAGACGGCGACGCCGCCCGAGGGGGCGTTCATCAGCGTCACGCTCCTCAACAGCGCCGAGGACGGTGAGCCGATCCCCGGCGTCACGCTCAGCGTGACCAGCGCCGACGGCGCGGACATCGGCGAGGGAGTGACCGACGCCGAGGGACGCGCCTTCATCTCCATCCCCGAGCGCGGCGCCTACACCGTCGAGCTCGACCCGAGCACCCTGCCGGCAGGCATCGAGTTCTCCGGGAGTCCGGAGCGGACGGTCAACGCCCTGCTGGACGGCGCCAACTTCGCGCAGTTCCAGATCGGCGTCGCGGAGCGGGCCGAGACGCCGTTCTCGGAGAAGTTCGTCACCGCCCTGCTCGGCGGCGTGAAGTTCGGCGTGATCATCGGGCTCGCGGCCCTCGGTCTGAACCTCATCTTCGGCACCACCAAGCTGACCAACTTCTCCCACGGTGAGCTCATCACGTTCGGCGCCATCGCCACGTACGTCTTCAACCGCGCGTTCGACCTCCCGGTCATCCTGTCGGTCGTGGGCGCGGTGTTCGCCGGCGCCGTCTTCGGCTGGTTGCAGGACACGGCGTTGTGGCGACCTCTACGGCGAAGAGGCGTCGGCATCATCGCCATGATGATCGTCTCGATCGGCTTCGGTCTGTTCCTGCGCTTCGTGTTCCAGTACACGTTCGGCGGGTCCCGCAAGTCGCTGTCGGAGTACGGCACGCAGTCGCGTCAGGAGTACCTCGGCTTCA
This sequence comes from Aeromicrobium sp., assembly GCA_052039245.1. GTDB lineage: Bacteria > Actinomycetota > Actinomycetes > Propionibacteriales > Nocardioidaceae > Aeromicrobium. The sequence goes on from JBQGDU010000260.1 coordinate 6,678, forward strand.
TCAATCTCGCGCCCAAGGAGATCGGCATCATCGTGGTCGCCACGCTGGTGCTGACCATCACCTGCGTGATCCTGATGAAGACCCGGCTCGGCAAGGCCATGCGGGCCGTCGCCGACAACCCGTCGCTCTCCGCGTCCTCCGGCCTGCGGGTCGACGGCGTCATCCGGTCCGTCTGGATCCTCGGCACGGCGCTCACAGCCCTCGCGGGAGGCCTCCTGGCCATCAACAGCCAGGTCAACTTCCTCATGGGCTTCAAGCTGCTGCTGCTGGTCTTCGCCGCCGTCACCCTCGGCGGCCTCGGCACCATCTGGGGCGCTCTCGTCGGGTCGATGATCATCGGCATCCTGTACGAGGTCGGACCGCTGTTCGGAGTCCCCTCCTCCATCAAGGAAGTAGGAGCGCTGATCGTGCTCATCCTCATCCTGTTGATCAGACCGCAGGGCATCCTCGGTCGACGCGAGCGGATCGGCTGAGGGGGCGGACATGGACTTCATGCAGATGATCAACGCGGCACTCTCGTCCGCGTTCGGACCACAGGCCATCGTCTTCGCCCTCGCGGCGATCGGCCTCAACGTGCACTTCGGCTACACCGGACTGCTGAACTTCGGCCAGGCCGGGTTCATGGCGGTCGGCGCCTACGGCCTCGCCGTCAGCGTCGTCACGTGGGGCCTGCCCTTCTGGGTGGGCATCGCGATCGCCCTGATGATGCCGATCGTGCTGGCGATCATCCTCGGCGTCCCGACGCTGCGACTGCGGGCGGACTACCTCGCCATCGCGACGATCGCCACCGCCGAGATCCTGCGGCTCATCTTCGGAGCCGTGGAGACCAAGAGCGTCTTCGGCGGGTCCAACGGACTCACCGGGTTCGCCGGGACGTTCCAGGACCTGAACCCCTACAGCTCGGGCCTCGACCTCGGCATCATGTCCTTCCGCCGCGGCGACCTGTGGTCGATGACGGTCGGCTGGGCGCTCGTGGCGCTGTGCTGCCTGCTGGTGTGGGCCCTCATGCGCAGCCCGTGGGGACGCGTGCTGCGCTCCATCCGCGAGGACGAGGACGCCGTCCGCTCGCTCGGCAAGAACGTCTTCTTCTACAAGATGCAGGCGCTCGTGCTCGGCGGTCTCTTCGGCGGCATCGCGGGCATCTTCTTCGCCCTGAAGCAGGCCTCGGTCGTGCCGACCGACTACTCGACGAACATCACGTTCTTCGCGTACACGGCCCTGCTGATCGGAGGCGCCGCACGCGTCCTCGGACCGGTCATCGGAGCCATGATCTTCTGGTTCCTCATGGCAGGCATCGGCTCCTTCTTCAGCCAGGCCACGTCGGGGGCGGACCCGCTGCTCCCCTCCTGGTTCATGACCGACATCCAGGCCAGCGTCGTGCGACTCATCCTCGTCGGCCTGGGACTCATGCTGCTGATGATCTTCCGACCACAGGGGATCTTCGGCGACCGGAAGGAGCTGGCGATCGATGCCCGCTGAGACCACCACCTCGCCGCTCGCGGGAGTCGAGAACTCGCCCGGCGTCGCCAAGCCCGACCCCATCGTCAAGGGGTCGAGCATCACGCGGACGTTCGGCGGCCTGAAGGCCGTCGACGTCGACCACGTCGTGATCCAGCGCGGCGTCATCACGGCCCTCATCGGGCCCAACGGCGCCGGCAAGACGACGCTCTTCAACCTGTTGACCGGCTTCGACGTGCCGGAC
>JBQGDU010000261.1:0-5269 GCA_052039245.1 Aeromicrobium sp.
AGCGGTGCCGACCTGGCCAACGTCCTCAACGAGGCCGCGCTCCTGACGGCGCGCAACGGCGAGAAGATCATCACGAACGCCGCGCTCGACGAGGCCATCGACCGCGTGATGGCCGGACCGCAGAAGCGCACCCGCCTCATGAACGAGCACGAGCGCCTCGTAACGGCCTACCACGAGGGCGGCCACGCCCTGGTGGCCGCGGCGCTCCCGCAGAGCGACCCCGTCCACAAGATCACGATCCTGCCCCGTGGTCGCGCGCTCGGCTACACGATGGTCCTGCCCGAGGAGGACAAGTACAGCCAGACCCGTGCCGAGCTGCAGGACAAGCTCGCCTACATGCTCGGTGGTCGGGCCGCGGAGGAGCTCGTCTTCCACAACCCCACCACCGGCGCCGGCAACGACATCGAGAAGGCCACCGGCCTGGCCCGGGCGATGGTGACGCAGTACGGCATGAGCGAGCGGCTCGGCGCGGTCAAGCTGGGCAGCGACAACAGTCAGCCGTTCCTCGGTGCCGGCACCGGCATGGGGCACACGCGCGACTACTCCGAGCGTATCGCCGCGATCGTCGACGAGGAGGTCGAGGCACTCATCACGCACGCCCACCAGGAGGCGTTCGACATCCTGCACGAGAACCGCGACGTCCTCGACGCCCTCGTCCTCGAGCTGATGGAGCGCGAGACCCTCGACAAGGGCGAGGTGGCCCGCATCTTCGAGCCGCTGCGACGCCGTGACGTCCGGCCGGCGTGGACCGGCTCCGACACGCGCACCCCGTCCGACGTCCCGCCCATCGACGTGCCGGAATCGGCGAAGTCCAAGGACCCGGAGCCGCCCGGTCTCACCGTTGGTCCGGATGCCGGACCCGACGCGCCCGCGCCGGACTCCGACCCCTCCTCCGAGCCGCCGGAGAACCCCGGCGCCCCCCGTCCCTGAGGCGCATCGTGAGCGTCGACCTGCCCCGTGCCGAGGCCGCCGTCCGCGAGCTGTTGCTCGCGATCGGGGAGGATCCGGACCGTGACGGGCTCAAGGACACCCCGGCCCGTGTCGCCCGGTCGTACCAGGAGCTGCTCGCCGGGATGGACCAGGACCCGCACGAGGTCCTGTCGGCGACGTTCGACGTCGGCCACGACGAGCTCGTGCTGGTCAAGGACATCGAGCTCTGGAGCCTGTGCGAGCACCATCTCGTGCCCTTCACGGGGGTGGCGCACGTCGGGTACATCCCCCGCGAGGAGGGCCAGGTCACCGGCCTGTCCAAGCTCGCCCGACTCGTGGACGTCTTCGCCCGCCGCCCCCAGGTGCAGGAGCGTCTCACCACCCAGGTGGCCGACGCTCTCACCGAGACGCTCCATCCGCGGGGTGTCATCGTCGTCATCGAGGCGGAGCACCTGTGCATGACGATGCGCGGGGTCCGCAAGGGGGGCGCCAGCACCATCACCAGCGCGGTCCGGGGCCAGCTCCGCGACCCCGCCACCCGAGCCGAGGCGATGGGTCTCATCACCGCCGGCAGGAGTCGCCCGTGAGTGGTGGGGGGCACGCCGGGATCCTGGCGCCGATCGGCCGGTGCCGGGTCATGGGGGTCGTCAACGTCACGCCGGACTCCTTCTCCGACGGAGGTCTCTGGCTCGACCCCGCCACGGCCGTGGAGCACGGTCTCTCGCTCGTGGCTGCGGGCGCCGACCTCGTGGACGTCGGGGGCGAGTCCACCCGACCCGGTGCGCTGCGGATCGACGCCGAGGAGGAGCGTGCGCGCGTCCTCCCGGTCGTCCGGGGCCTCGTCCAGCAGGGCGTCGTCGTCTCGGTCGACACGATGCGCTCCGACGTCGCACAGGCCGCGCTCGACGAGGGTGCCGTGCTCGTCAACGACGTCTCGGGCGGCCGCGCCGACCCCGACATGGTCCCGATGGTCGCCCGGACGGGGGTCCCGGTGGTGCTGATGCACTGGCGAGGGCACTCTGATCGCATGCAGGACCTCACCCGGTACGACGACGTCGTGCCCGACGTCGTCGGTGAGCTGGGTCAGCAGGTCGACGCCGCGCTGCAGGCGGGGGTGCGGCCCGAGTGCGTCGTCGTCGACCCCGGTCTCGGCTTCTCCAAGACGGGGGCGCAGAACTGGGAGGTGCTGGCCGGGCTGGAGCGGTTCAGCTCGCTCGGGCACCCCCTGCTCGTCGCCGCGAGCCGCAAGCGGTTCCTGGGTGCGCTGTTCGCCGACGGGGACGGTCTGCGGCCCGCCGACGACCGGGAGCACGCCACCGCCGCCCTCTCCACCCTTGCCGCGGCGGCCGGCGCGTGGTGCGTGCGGGTGCACGAGCCGCGTCCGTCCGCCGACGCCGTGCGCGTCGTCGCCCGCATCGCCAGGGAGTCAGTCGGTGAGTGACGTCCTCGCCCGCCACCGGGCCTTCTACAACGCCGTCGAGACCGGTGACCTCACTCTCATGGAGTCGCTGTGGGCCTCGTCGTCGACCACGTCGTGCGTGCACCCCGGCGCGGAGCCGGTCCACGGCACCGACGCCGTGCTGCGTTCGTGGGCGCTGCTCATGGCGAACGTCGGCTACATCCAGTTCTTCCTCACCGACGTCGCGGTGAGCGTGCTGCCGGGTACGCCCGGTGGGCCCTCGGGCAGCGGGGAGGGCGACGTGGCCGTGGTGACCTGCACCGAGAACATCCTCTCCGGGGAGGGCACCGAGTCCGCTGACTCGTTCGCCGGTGGCAAGGCGGTCTGCACGAGCGTCCTCGTGCGCGAGGGCGAGGACGAGCCGTGGCGGTTCTGGTCGCGGCACGCCTCGCCCGTGCTCGAGGTCGTCGAGGACGAGGAGGACGAGTGAGTGTCGAGGACACCGGCGGGGGTGCCGTGCGCCGGGCGGCGCACGGCGGCGACCGCATCCGGCTGACCGGCATCCGAGGCCACGGCCACCACGGGGTGTTCGAGCACGAGCGCCGCGACGGACAGGAGTTCGTCGCCGACGTGACCCTCGGGCTGGACCTCACGGCGGCCGGGAGCACCGACGACCTCACCGCCACCGTCGACTACGGGACGCTCGCCCAGCAGGTGCACGACGTCATCGTGGGGGAGCCGCTGGACCTCATTGAGTCCGTCGCGTTGCGTATGGTGGACTTGTGCCTGTCGCACCCGCCCGTGGACTGGGCGAGCGTGACGGTGCACAAGCCCGAAGCCCCCATCACGGTGGCGTTCGACAATGTCAGCGTGACCATAGAGCGGAGCAAGCAGTGACCGAATCGCCCACGCCGTACGTGCTCGACGCCGACACCATGACCGGTGGCATGCGTCCGATCCGGCAGGCGGTCATCGCCATCGGCTCGAACCTCGGTGACCGTCTCAACCGGCTCCAGGGCGCTGTCGCCGCTCTCGAGGACACGCCGGAGGTGACCATCGTGGCGGTCTCCTCGGTCTACGAGACCGATCCGGTCGACGCCACGGAGGGCTCCGGAGCGTTCCTCAACGCCGTCGTCCTCATCGACACCACCTTGACCGTCCACACGCTGCTGGACCGTGCTCTCGCGATCGAGGACGCCTTCGGCCGGGAGCGCTCGGAGGTCAACGCGCCGCGGACCCTGGACGTGGACCTCATCGTGGTCGGTGACCGGATCGCCGACGACGAGACGCTGCAGCTCCCCCACCCCCGTGCGCACGAGCGTGGATTCGTCCTCGTCCCGTGGCTGGAGATCGACCCCGAGGGTGAGATCCCCGGCAAGGGCTTCGTGGCCGATCTCCTCGGCGGTGTCGACACGACCGGCGTGGAGCGTCGCGGAGACCTCGAGATCATGCTCTGACGCAGTCTCATGAGACACGTTCGTCCCACCCCGGCGCTGCACGTCGTGGTCGCGATCGCGGTGGGGCTGGCGTTGGGCACGTCGGTGCCGGAGATCGCCGTCCGCACCGGACAGGTGGCGCCGCGCCCGGGGTGGGCGGCTGCGTTCCTGCTGGGTGCGCTCGCCGTCGGACTGGCGCTGACGGCCCGTGGGACGTGGCGGAACCTGCGCGAGGACAAGCGGTCCCTCCACAGTGAGCTGGGCATCCGGCTCCTGGCGGTCGCCAAGGCGTCAGCGCTCGTCGGCGCCCTGTTCCTCGGCGGGTACGGCGGGTACGCGCTGATGTACCTCGACGCGATGGACACCGCCTACGGTCGTGACCGGGTCATCCAGTCCGGGTTGGCCGTCGTCGCCGGGATCGCGGTCGTCGCGTCGGCGCTGTGGCTCGAGCGCACGCTGCGCCTGCCCGAGGACGACGACCCCCCTGCGGGGGCGTCCACCACCTCCTGAACCTGATCGCCGGCGAAGACCCGTGGTTCCACGGATGCCCTCCTGGTCCCCTCGCTCGTAGATTCACCGGGCGCGGACCACGGGACGGTGCGCGCCGTGGACCGATCAGATGGTGCCGAACGGGCGCCAGGGGGAGGGGTAGTGAAGGGTTCGACATGGGGCAAGGCGGCAGTGGCCGCACTCGCCGCGGTGCTGGTCGTGGGGGGCAGCGCCTGGGGGGTGAGCTCCTACCGCGCCGCGCAGGTGAGCGAGCAGGCCACGACGGCCGCGCAGACGGTGGAGAGCAGCCTGCAGGCCGTCGACGAGGCGGCGAGCGCCTACGACGCTGCCGCGGGTCGCGCCCGGGAGCGGACCGATGAGACCTTCCGTCCTGTCGTGAAGCTCTTCGACAAGCACGGCAAGGCGTTCCAGAAGAAGGCCCGGAGCCGTCTGTCGTCACAGGTGACGGCGCTGGGCGAGCTGCTGGACGAGGAACCGGCGACGACTCCGACGCTGGAGGAGCCGTTCGATGCCGATGACCTCGAGCAGCGGCTGCTGCAGGAGTATCGGGAGTCGGACGCCGACGGCCGCGAGGAGCTCGATGCCGAGGTCGACGGGCTCGTCGAGCGGCTCGAGGCCCAGGTCGCCGAGCTCGAGGCAGCCACCGGTGCGCTCACGTCGGGTCTGGAGGAGGCCGAGGACGGCACCGTCGCCCTGGCGCGCAGTGCGCGGGACCGGCTGCCCGGTTGGCAGAAGTCCCACGGGAAGGCGTCGAAGAAGTCGAAGGCGGCCGCGAAGCGTGCCGCCGAGGCCTTCGCCGACCTCGAGGATCTCTCGACGCAGGAGCGCTCCGCCCGGGTCGGTGAGCTCGGCGACTCGTTGGCCACCTTCGTCAAGGCCAGGTCCGCCGTGAGGACGTCGCACGAGAAGAAGGTCGCGGCGGAGCGGGCCGAGCGCGCGCGGGCGCAGCGTGCCGCCCGTCCGGTGGGTCCGGCCCCGGCGTCGGGGGCCTCGG
>JBQGDU010000262.1:0-2802 GCA_052039245.1 Aeromicrobium sp.
CGTCGGCCGCACCTTCATCCAGCCGTCGCAGACGATCCGCCAGCTCGGCATCCGGCTCAAGCTCAACCCGCTGCGCGACGTCATCGCCGGCAAGCGCCTCGTGGTGGTGGACGACTCGATCGTCCGGGGCAACACCCAGCGCGCGCTCGTGCGGATGCTGCGCGAGTTCGGTGCGGCCGAGGTGCACGTCCGCATCTCCAGCCCGCCGGTCAAGTGGCCCTGCTTCTACGGCATCGACTTCGCCTCGCGGGCCGAGCTCATCGCGAACGGCATCAGCGTCGAGGATATCTGTCGCTCCATCGGCGCGGACTCCCTGTCCTACGTCGAGCTGGACGAGCTGGTCGACGCCACCGGCGTGCCCAAGGAGCAGCTGTGCCGTGCCTGCTTCGACGGCATCTACCCCGTGGCGCTGCCCGAGGACGACCTGCTCGGCAAGCACCTGCTGGAGTCCGACGTCGAGCCGCTGAAGGTGATCCAGTGAGCACGGAGTCCGCGGGGACGGCGGCCGGCGCCTCCTACGCGGCCGCCGGTGTCTCCATCGAGGCCGGTGATCGCGCCGTCGAGCTCATGAAGGAGTGGGTCGAGAAGGCGCGTCGCCCCGAGGTCGTGGGTGGCATCGGTGGCTTCGCCGGTCTCTTCGACGCCTCCGCGCTGAAGGGGTACGAGCGACCGCTGCTGGCCACCTCGGCCGACGGCGTGGGCACGAAGGTCGCCATCGCCCAGGCCATGGACGTCCACGACACGATCGGCTTCGACCTCGTCGGCATGCTCGTCGACAACCTCGTGGTGTGCGGTGCGGAGCCGTTGGTCCTCACCGACTACATCGCCTGCGGCAAGGTCGTGCCCGAGCGCATCGCCGACGTCGTCAAGGGCATCGCCCAGGCGTGCGCCGAGGCCGGAACGGCCCTGCTGGGCGGCGAGACCGCCGAGCACCCGGGTCTGCTCGGTCCCGACGAGTATGACGTCGCCGGTTCCACCACCGGTGTCGTCGAGGCGGACCGCCTGCTGGGCGCCGAGCTCGTCCGCCCCGGGGACGCCGTCATCGCGATGGCGTCCTCCGGCCTGCATTCCAACGGGTACTCGCTCGTGCGCCACGTCCTGCTCCAGGAGGCGGGGTGGTCGCTGGACCGCGAGGTCCCCGAGCTCGGTGGACGACTGGGGGAGACGCTCCTGACGCCCACCCGGCTCTACACGTTGCCGTGTCTCGCCCTGGCCGACGCGCTGGACGTCCACGCGATGTCGCACGTCACCGGCGGTGGACTCGCGGCCAACCTCGCGCGCGTGGTGCCGGACGCGGTCTCGGTGCGGGTCGACCGCTCCACGTGGTCCCGTCCGGCGGTCTTCGACGTCGTCGCGGACGTCGGGAAGGTCGCGCAGGGTGACCTCGAGGAGGCCCTCAACATCGGCGTCGGCATGGTGGCCCTCGTCGCCGCCGACGACGCGGACGCCGCCGTCCGCCTGCTCGGCGAGCGCGGCGTCGACGCGTGGGTCGCCGGTGAGGTGGCCGAGGCCGGGGTGCATGGCGACGGTGGGAGCGTGACGCTCGCAGGGGCGCATGCCTGAGCCGGTCACGATGCTCGGCATCGCCGTCTCCGCCGAGAAGCTGCAGACGCCACCGAGCACGTCGGACCTGCCGGAGGACCGCGACGCGGGGGTGCCGTGGCGCGTGCGATGGAGCTCCGCCGGGGTCGGTCTGCTCGGCGGGCTCTTCCTGGGGAGTGTGCTGCTGACCTTCGCCTTGCTGCTCGACGGGTTCTGGTGGCCTCTCGCCTGTGCCGTTCCCCTGGGCGGGGCGGCGTACGCCGCGATCCGGCGGACGAACGGACTGGACGTCCGGTGGGTCCTGGCGGTCATGACGCTGACGCTCGTGGTGGTCGCCGTGCTGCCCCTGCCGGGGCAGCGCTTCGGCTCGTCGCTCCTCGTGGGGATCGGGGCCGTCGTGGTGGCCGGGCTCGCGGGCAAGGCGTGGCTGTTGCTCGGTGCGGTGCGCAAGGACGTCCTCGAGTGGAACGCCGCCTACGAGCGACTGGCGCAGGACGCACGGCGCGCCACCGCGCATCGTCTGTCCGTGCAGGTCGAGCCTCAAGGAGATCGGCGTCGATTCGTCGGCGAGGTCACGTACTCCGACGCATCAGGGCAGGAACGCACCGTTCCGCTGGTCTCGGCGGCACACGCCCAGGTCCAGTTCCCGCAGGAGACGATGATCTCCGACGCGAGCGCGGCGGTGGTCTGGCACACCCCGGAGCACGACGTCGTCCACGTCGTCGTCCTCCGGGACCCCGTGTGAGGGAGTCCTCAGAACTCCGTGTCGCCCCGGTGGCGAAAGTGTGGGCGTTCTTCGGTAGGCTTGTCGGCACGACATCATTGACTATTCTCGTGCGAGGGGGTCGGACCCATGGGGCGCGGCCGTGCTAAGGCAAAGCAGACGAAGGTTGCACGCAACCTCAAGTACCGGACATTTGATCCTGACTTCGGGGACCTGCAGCGTGAGCTGCACGGCGAAGAGGGCGATCCGATCCCGGATCAGTACGCCGATCTCGCCGACGAGGACCGCTCAGCCAGTTGAGGCCGTGACGCGCGGGTAGAGCCGCGCGCACTACGCAGGACGCCTCGGTGACCGCCGTGGAGCCAGTCGACGACGGCTGCGCCGGCGCCATGTGCCGCTCGCCGATGCCGCCGAGCGCTCGCGCACGACGTCCTCGACGTGGCACGGAAGGCGACCTCGGCGTGACGACTGTCGTCGTCCACGGGCTCGCGTCGGTATCACCCGTCGCATGGTTCCCATGAATTCATGGGAACCAT
>JBQGDU010000263.1:0-2155 GCA_052039245.1 Aeromicrobium sp.
CGGCCCCCAGCACCAGGCAGGTACCCGAGACGATGTCGACGAGCAGGCCCCAGCTCACTGGCCACCTCCCGCGGACTGCGCGGCGTACCGCGCGATGCTGACCGAGCCGAGGAAGGCCACGAGGGCCAGGGCGACGAGGATCGGCAGCGTGGTGTTGTGGCGGCCGATCGCGGCCTCGACGCCGATGGCGCCCACGCAGGCCGCCACGAAGACGTCGGCCGCGACGGTGCGGTCGAGCATGGTCGGTCCGCGCACGATGCGCACGAGGCACAGCAGGCCGGTGAGGCCGAGCAGCACGGCACAGACGATTCCCACGACGGTCATGCGGCGTCCTCCCGGAGTCGTCGGTCGCTCTCGGCGATCTCGGCGTCGGTGCCGATGGCCTTGAGCAGGCGGTGCTCCTGCATCCGCGCCTTGCGGCGGGCCTCGGCGATGCGCTCGGGCGTCCCGGCGTCGAGCACGTGCAGCCACAGGCGACGGCCCTCGGAGTCGAGCTCGATCAGCAGCGAGCCGGGCACCAGCGAGATGAGCTCGCCGGTGAGGGTCTGGCGCAGCTCGGAGCCGCTGACCAGGTCGATCTCGAGCACCGCGCTGGGCGGCGGGGTCTTGGGGCGCACGGCCAGCCACGCGACGCCGAAGCTGGCGATCGTGAGGTCGGCCAGGAAGCGCGACAGCAGCACGATCGTGGACCAGGGCCGGACCTTCGCCTCGACCGACACTCGGGGGAACGGGAACACCAGCACGATGATCGCGCTGACGAGGAGGCCGCCGACGAGGTTGATGGGGGTGACCTCGCCCCACAGCAGCAGCCAGACCAGCGTGAGCCATGCGATCACGGGCAGGTGCCACAGGTGCAGGCCCCGGGTGCGGTCAGCCATCGCCGAGCACCGCCTCGATGTAGGGGGTGCGCTCGTGCAGCTCGTCGGCGGCGCGCTCGGCGATCGAGAACAGCGGCGCGGCGAACACGGTCAGCGCGACCGTGACGAGGCCGAGCGCGATCGTGGGCACCGCCATGCGGGCGGGCAGGCGCTCGCCCTCGGTGTCGGTCTTCCACGTGGTCTCGCGCTGGGTGGCGGTGGAGACGCCGCTGCGGCCGTGCAGCGAGCCACCCTGGACCTGCGGGTCGAACGGCACGGGCGTGTCGTCCTCGGGGTCGCCGGCGGGCTGCCAGAAGTCGCGGTTCCAGATCTTCGCGACCGCGTAGAGGGTCAGCAGGCTCGTGATGACCGAGGCGGCCACGGCGACGAGGGCGAGCCAGTCGGACTCGTCGACGCCGGCCTCGAGCAGCGCCAGCTTGCCCAGGAATCCGGAGAACGGCGGGATGCCGGCCAGGTTCATGGCGGGGATGAAGAACAGGATGCTCAGCAGCGGGGCGAGCACCATGAGGCCTCCCAGCCGGCGGGTGGAGGTCGAGCCGCCGCGCACCTCGACGAGGCCGATGGCCAGGAACAGCGTGGTCTGCACCGTGATGTGGTGCACGGTGTAGTAGATGGCCGCCGCGACACCGGCCACGCTGCCCAGGGCCACGCCGAACACCATGTATCCGATGTGGGAGACCAGTGTGAAGGACAGCAGGCGCTTGATGTCGGTCTGCGCCACGGCCCCGAAGATGCCCACGACCATGGTCAGCAGGGCCACCACGAGCAGCACCTGACCCAGGCCGTTGCCGGGGAACAGCACCGTCTCGGTGCGGATGATGGCGTAGATCCCGACCTTGGTGAGCAGACCGGCGAACACCGCGGTGACGGGTGCGGGGGCCGTCGGATAGGAGTCCGGCAGCCAGAACGAGAGCGGGAAGACCGCCGCCTTGATGCCGAAGCCCACGAGGAGGGCGATGTGCAGGAGCATCTGGGTGTCGGGCGGGAGCTGGCCCAGGCGCTCGGAGAGCTGGGCGATGTTGACGGTGCCCGTGGCGCCGTAGACCAGTCCGATGGCCAGCAGGAAGATCAGCGAGGAGAGCAGGCTCACCACGATGTACGTGGTGCCGGCTCGGATGCGCTTGTCCGTGGCGCCCAGGGTCAGCAGCACATAGGAGGCGACCAGGAACATCTCGAAGGAGACGTAGAGGTTGAACAGGTCACCGGCGAGGAAGGCGTTGAACACTCCCGCGCAGAGCACCAGATAGGTGGGGTTGAAGATGGAGACCGGGGTGTCC
>JBQGDU010000264.1:0-6430 GCA_052039245.1 Aeromicrobium sp.
CGATCGGGAGAAGCCGAGCGTGGCCATCGTCCGGAGGATGAACGACAGCCTGGTGGTCGCCGGGGGCATCGACTTCGGCACCCGGATCATCGAGGCAGCGGGAGGTGAGAACGCGTTCGCGGACCTCACCGCGACCCGCAACGTCGACATCGACCTCGAGGAGCTGGTCCGACGTGACCCCGACGTCATCCTCGCGGCCGGATGCTGCGATGCCGCGATGACGCGCGAGGACGCCGAGACCGACGGTGACGCACTGCGCGACGATCCGGCGCTGGCCGGTCTTCGAGCCGTACGCGAGGACCAGGTCCATCCGTTCCTCTTCGCGGACTACGCCGCCGGGGTCCGGGTGGCGCACGCCGTCGAGCTGCTCGCCGACCTGCTGCACCCGCAGGACTGACGTGACCACCTCACGACCGTCCGCGCGCTCCGCCGCGCCGGCGGGGCGCGGGACGTCGGCGAGCCCGGACGTGGACACGTCCGGCCACCGCGAGACGGTGCCGCTCGCCGTCCGTCTGCAGCGCCGTGGCCTCCTGGTCCGCGGGTGGACGCGGTTGCTGGGTCTGGCGGTGGCGGCCGCGGGGCTGGTGCTGGCCTGCTTCGCCTCCGTCGTCATCGGGCTCTTCGACGTCACCGCGGCCGACGTCTGGTCCGCCGCCACCGGCACGCCGCAGGACGACGTCGAGCGGATCGTCCGGTACGTCCGGATCCCGCGCACGGTCACGGGCCTGCTCGCCGGCTGCGCACTCGGGGTGGCCGGGGCGGTCATGCAGGGCCTGACCCGCAACCCCATCGCCAGCCCGGGACTGCTCGGCATCAACGCCGGCGCCTCCCTGGCCGTGGTGCTCGCGATGACCGTGCTGGGTGTCAGCGCGGCGAGCGAGTTCGTGTGGTTCGCGTTCCTCGGCGCCGGGGTGGCGGCGATCTTCGTGTACGTCCTCGGCTCGATCGGCTTCGGTGGTGCCACGCCGGTGAAGCTCGCCCTGGCCGGAGCGGCGTTCACCGCCCTCGTCGGCTCCGTCACCACCGGCATCACCCTGCTCGACGTCTCCACGCTCGACGACTTCCGGTTCTGGGTGATCGGCTCGCTCACCCGGGCGGACGGGGCGGACCTGGCCGCCGTCGCGCCGTTCATCGTCGGCGGGCTCGTGCTGGCGCTCGCCACGACGCGGACGCTCAACGTGCTGGCCCTCGGTGACGACCTGGCGCGCAGTCTCGGCACCCGGCTCTGGCGGGCCCGCACCGTCGGAGCCGTCGCGGTGGTCCTGCTCGCCGGCGGCGCCACGGCCATCGCCGGACCGATCGGGTTCGTCGGACTCGTGGTGCCGCACGTGGCCCGGATGATCGCCGGGCCGGACTACCGCTGGGTGATGGCCTGGACGGTGCTGCTGGCTCCGACGCTGCTGCTCGCCGCCGACATCGTCGGGCGGACCGTGGTGCACCCGCAGCAGCTCCAGGTCGGCATCGTCACCGCGTTCGTCGGTGCGCCGTTCTTCCTCTTCCTCATCCGGTACCGCAAGGTGGTGGGCGTGTGAGTGCGCCGATCCGCGCCCTCCCGCGCGGCACCCGACTCATCGGCACGCCGTCGCGCCGGGTGGCCCTGCGGGTGACGGTCTCCTCCAGCGTCGTCACCCTCGTGGCCCTGGGGCTGGCCCTCGGTCTCGCCCTGCTCTCCCTGACTCTCGGGGCCGTGGAGATCACGCCGTCGGACGTGGTCAGCATCCTCGGCGGGGGTGGCACCCTCATCGAGCGGGACGCGGTCCTCGGCACCCGGCTGCCTCGCGCCGTCACGGGTCTGGCGGTGGGGGCCTGTCTCGCTCTCTCCGGCGCGGTGCTGCAGCGGCTCGCCGGCAATCCCCTGGTCAGTCCCGACGTCATCGGCATCAACGCCGGTGCCTCGCTCGGCGCGCTCGCCGTGCTCACGGTGCTGGGACGCAGTGGCTGGGCGACGGTGGGTGGTGCCCTGGCGGGTGCCCTCGCCGCGGCCGTCCTGATCCTGGCGGTGGCCTCCGGACGACGCCCGGGCCAGAGCGGCAGCGGTCCGTCCGGCATGCGTCTCGTACTCGTGGGCATCGGCGTCTCGGCGATGTTCTCCGCCGTCATCTCGTTCCTGCTCACTCGCTCCGACATCAACCGCGCCCTGTCCGCCTCGGTCTGGCTCACCGGCAGCCTGGCCAACAGGGGTGGCATCCACGTCGCCACGTCGCTCCTGGGGGTCGCCGTGGGCGCGGTCGCCCTCATGGTGCTCGCACGCCGACTCCGGCTGCTGGAGCTCGGGGCCGAGCTCGCGGCCACGTTGGGTGGTGGCCTGAACAGTCGGCTGGGCACCGGCACCGTGCCGCTGCTCGTGGTGGCGGTCGTGCTCGCCGCCCTCGCGACGGCCGCCGCCGGCCCCATCGGGTTCGTCGCGCTCGTCGCGCCGCAGGTGACCCGCCGCCTGGTCTCCGAGCGTCGCATCGCGCTGGTGCCGTCGGCGGCCGTGGGCGCACTGCTCGTGGTGGGGGCGGACCTCGCGGCACGTCTGCTGTTCGCGCCCGCCGAGCTGCCGGTGGGCGTGCTGACCGCCGTCCTGGGCGCCCCGGCCCTCATCGCCCTGCTGGTCGGGGTGCAGCGCAGGACCGAACGATGACCAGCACCCACCCAGCGAAGGAGATCCACCGATGAGCCACGAACGACCGCGGCCCTCCGTCGGCCTGAGCACCGAGGACCTGAGCCTGGGCTACGGCCGCCGCACGATCGTCGACCGGGTCGACGTCATCCTCGCGGCCGGCGAGCTGACGGTCGTCGTCGGTGCCAACGGCTGCGGGAAGTCCACCCTGCTGCGCGGGTGCGCCGGACTCCTGGAGCCGCGCACCGGCCGGGTGCTCGTGGGGGACGAGGACGCCTCGAGCATCCCCGCGCGGCGCTTCGCGACCGTCGTCGGCATGCTCCCGCAGCAGCCGATCGCCCCCGACGGCATCACCGTCGCCGACCTGGTCGGCCGTGGTCGGCACCCGCACCAGCGGTGGTTCCGGCAGTGGAGCGCCGATGACGACCACGCCGTGCTGGAGGCGATGTCTGCCACGTCGGTGCTCGAGCTGGCCGACGTGCCGGTCGACGAGCTCTCCGGCGGGCAGCGGCAGCGGGCCTGGATCGCCCTCGCGCTCGCGCAGGACGCCGACGTCATGCTGCTGGACGAGCCGACGACCTTCCTGGACCTGGCCCACCAGGTGGAGGTGCTGGACCTGCTCTCCCGGCTGAACCGACGCTCGGGCCGGACGGTGGTGATCGTCCTGCACGACCTCAACATGGCCGCCCGCTACGCCGACACGCTGGTCATGATGCGTGAGGGTCGCGTCATCGCCCAGGGGCCGCCGAGCACGGTCGTGACGAGCGAGCTCGTGCGGGAGGTCTTCGGTCTGGAGACCACCGTCATCACCGACCCGGTCTCCGGCACCCCCCTCGTGCTCCCGCACGGCGACCGGGTGACGGGCGCGGCTCCCGCGGCCCACGGCGGCCACCATGTCTGAGGACGGCGCGGGGCCGACGGAGCTCCAGGCGACCTTGACGGTGCTGGTGGCGCTCCGCGTCGACGCCCCGGCCCGGAACGCCGAGCTGCGCGACCTCGCCGAGGCCACGGGCAGCGCACTCGCCTACCTTCAGGTGGGTGAGCCGGGCCTGCTGGGCGTGCTCGACCGTGCCGCGGCCGACGGCGCCACGACGATCCGACTCGTGCAGGTGCCGGGCGAGACCGGAAAGCCCGGCAGGTCCTGGCTGCGTCGCGTCGCAGGGGACTGGGTCCGGTCCCATCCGGACGTCGCGGTGACCGTCGCCGGACGGGACGTGACCGGTGACGAGGCGCCGCTGCAGTCGCCGGCGTGGGAGCACCTGCCCGACTTCCGCCACCACGTCCTGGTCTGCCGCGGGCCACGTTGCGCCGCCCGCGATGCCGAGGCCGTTGCCGAGCGGATCTCCCGCTCCCTCTCCGCAC
The DNA here is from genome assembly GCA_052039245.1 of Aeromicrobium sp. Lineage (GTDB taxonomy): Bacteria > Actinomycetota > Actinomycetes > Propionibacteriales > Nocardioidaceae > Aeromicrobium. The sequence continues at coordinate 3,968 of JBQGDU010000264.1, forward strand.
GCGGAGCCGACGACGACTCCGTGCTCGTCAGCCAGACCGGATGCCTCTACCCGTGCAACCACGCTCCCGTGGTGGCCGTGCACCCGGACGACGTCTGGTACGGCCGGGTCGGGGTGGACGACGTCGACGCGCTGGTCGCCGATCATCTCGAGGGCACGTCGGTGCTCGACGACCGCCGTCTGGTCAGGGGCCGTCCGGTCGAGCGCTGAGGTCGTCGGGGGTCAGTCGCGGCGAGGTCAGTCGCGGCGACGGAACCGGCGCAGCAGCACGGTCACCAGTGGGACGAGCAGCATGATGGCCAGCACCCGCAGGACCTGCACCGCCGTGACGAAGGTCAGGTCCCCGGCGGTCTCGCTCGCCGTCGCGAGGACGACCGGCAGGCCTCCCGGTGACGTCGCCAGGTAGGCGTCGAGAGCCGTCGCGCCGGTGATCCGTGCGAACGGCACGGACAGTGCGGCGCAGAAGCCGATGAGCAGCACCGAGGAGACGAGCACCGGTGGGAACAGACGGCGCAGCACCCGGAGCGCGTCGGGGGTGAAGCCCAGGCCGGCCTGCACACCGATCAGCAGGAAGGCGGCGGTCACGACCACGGCGGGGACGGTGGCCTCGGTGAACAGGCCCCCGGCCTTCAGCGCCAGCCCCACGCTCATCGCGCCGAGCAGGGCCGGTGCCGGGATGCGCAGCAGGTGCCCGAGCAGGGGGCCGACGGCGACGGCGATCGCGAGGAAGGCGAGGTCGATCCCGGTCACGGCCGACGCGGCAGCGTCGCCTCCGGCGACCTCGGAGGAGAACACCTGGGTCACGACGATCGGGAGCGTCGTGAGGACCAGCAGGACGCGGAAGTACTGCACCACCACGACGATGCGCTGGTCGGCACCGAAGTCCTGGGCGATCGCCGTCATCGACGACGCGCCGCCGGCGATCGAGGCGAATGCCGCGGTCACCCGGCTGACGCCGGCCCGGGTGAGAAGCATCCCGAGCAGCAGCGAGACGGCCATGGTGAGGGCGATGACCAGCACCACCCACGGCCAGGCCGAGCCCAGATGGGCGAGCGCCTCGAAGTCGACGCCGGCCGCGACGATCACCCCGACGAGCGCCTGAGCCGCGCGGCCGAGCAGGCGGGGCATGCGGGGCGGGTCGGGCATCAGCAGCGCCACGCCCACGGCGGCTGCGAGACCGCCGAAGAGCGCGGGTGAGGGAGCCCCGACGAGGCCGAGAGCCACCGAGCACAGGGCCGCGGCGACCGCGAGCACCCCGAACCCGATCAGCTGACGCCGCACGGGCGTCATCCTAGGTCGCCGGCGACGAGGTGCCGGCGGGTGTCGTCGCGGCTCGCTCCACTTCCGTCCGTGGCGTGCTGCACGATGGGGCCATGCCGTGGGAGACCCACCCCGTCACGCCCGATCGGTTCGACGACTTCGCCGACGTCGTCAACCCGAATCGTCGCGCCTCGCACTGCTGGTGTCTGTCCCACCGCATCGGTGCCCGCGAGATCGAGGAGCTGGGCGACGGCAGCCGGGAGCAGGCCATACGTCGGCTGTGCGAGCGAGCTCCGGCGGGGGTGCCGGGTCCCTCCCTGCACGAAGCGAAGCGAAGTGCTCAGGGGCGTGGGGGCGTGCTCGGGGGAGGGCGGCAAGGCGGCACCGTAGGGCCGCCGCATGCACCGGGCGTCGTCACCTATCGCGACGGGGAGCCGGTCGGCTGGTGCAGCATCAGCCCGCGGGCCGAGATCCCGCGGCTCGTCGCCAGCAAGCTCATCCGCCCGGTGGACGACGTCCCGGTCTGGAGCATCATCTGCACCGTCGTCCGCGGTGGACGACGACGGCAGGGGGTCACCACGCACCTGCTCGAGGGCGCGGTCGCTCACGCCGCGGCGCAGGGAGCACCGGCCGTCGAGGCCTACCCCGTGGATCCCGATGGCCGGATGGACCTCACCATGGCCTTCGTCGGCACCCGGGCGATGTTCGAGAAGGTCGGGTTCGAGGTGATCGGGCAGACCGACGCCGTCGCCTCGAAGATGCCACGGCTCGTCATGCGCCGGGTCCTGTGATCGGCCCGATTTCACGCCGATGGGCCCCTCGGGTTAGACTCGTCCCTGCCCTTCGGGGTGTGCGCCCGTAGCTCAACGGATAGAGCATCTGACTACGGATCAGAAGGTTTGGGGTTCGAATCCCTACGGGCGCGCAGCAGGAGGCCGGGTTCCCGACGCAGGGGCCCGGCCTTCGTCATTTCCCCCAGCGCTCGCCCGGTCGGCGTCCCCCGGGTCGATACTGGGTCGATGAGTCCGGCCACGACCCCGCAGACCGGCCCGGTCGCCGAGCACGTCCTCTCCACCGACCCGGACGTGACCGCGGCCTACGCCCGGGACGCGTCCCGGCTCACCGAGGCAGGAGTGCCCGCCGTCGTGCTCGCACCGCGGGACACGGCCGGCGTCGCCGCCTGTCTGCGGCACGCGAGTGAACA
>JBQGDU010000265.1:0-3181 GCA_052039245.1 Aeromicrobium sp.
CCACGGCTACATCGCCCCCGAGGTCTACTTGAGCGGTCAGGGGATGATGCGCGAGCAGGACTACCTGGCCCGGCGCGGATGGGTGGTGCTGCACACCGACTACCGCGGTCACGCCGGCTCCGACGACGTCGGCCCGCTGGAGCTGGAGATGCGGCTCGGGTACGCGCGGGACGCGATCGCCGCGGTCAGGACCCTGCGTGGGCTGGAGGAGGTCGACGCCGACCGCGTGGCGATGCTCGGGCGCTCGATGGGTGGCGGGGTCACGCTGAACGCGCTCGTCGCCGAGCCGGACGTCGTCGACGCGGCCGTCGTGCACGCGTCGGTCAGCAGCCGCTTCGAGGACAACCTGCGCCAGTTCACCGAGCCCGGCCGTCCCGATCGCGTCGAAGCGATGGAGGATCGGTGGGGCAGCCCCGACGAGGCCCCGGACTTCTACGCCGACGTCTCGTCCCGCACGTACGCCGAGCGCGTCGAGACGAGCGTGCTGATGATCCACGGCGAGCGCGACGACACCTGCCCCGTCGAGTGGGCCCGGGAGACCGAGCGGTCCTTCTCCGACGCGGGCGCGGACGTGACCCTGCGGACCTACGACGGCGAGGGACACACCTTCGACGCCGAGTGGGAGGACTCGATGCGCCGCACCGTCCGCTTCCTCGAGCGTCGGCTGGGTTGACGGTCCGACCTCGGGCATCCTCGGGACATGGCAGACCACGAGCGGGCGCGTCGCGAGATCGGGTCCCTGGGCGAGTTCTTCGCCCTCGAGGCGATCGACGCCCCAGGGCACTGGCGCACGCTCGGGGAGCTGGTCGCCGGGTCGGGCGTCGACGAGCGCGTCGAGCACACGGCCACCACGCTGGGACGACTCGCCGGGAGCGAGGTCGAGCCGCGGGTGGCGGCCTCGATCGCCTCCTTGGGACTCTTCGCGCGTCTGCTCTCGCCCTCGCTCGGTGCGGCCGCGCTCGGCGTGCCGGGACCGGACCCGGACGGCCTGCAGTGGCAGCACGCCGTCGCCGGACCCCTAACCCTCCGGGCGACGTCGTGGCGGTCCGACGTGGTCGAGGCGTCGCTGGAGGACGTCGCCGGACCGTTGCTGGCCGTCTTCGTCGAGGACTACTCGCTGTCGACGACGATCGTCCGAGGCAACCTGGCCTCGGCCGTCATGGGTTCGTTGCGGATGGTCGGCGTCACCCGGCCGGACCTGGTCGAGCGGGTGCACGAGGTCGCCGACGACCTCCTCGCGACGGCCTCGCTCGCCGGGACCGCTCAGCAGCGGCGGCCCTTCGTCCGCCGTTCCTGCTGCCTGTACTACCGGATCCCCGGCGGCGGGTACTGCGGCGACTGCGTCCTGGCCCACCGCTGACCCCCACCCCGCTGAGTGGGACGTCCCCGGTGCACGACCACACCATCGGGCCCGCCAACGTCGCACTCAGCGGGGGAGGGGCGATGGCCTAGGCTGACCTCGATCCGTCGCCGCGGATCACGGGAAGCGGGTGAGACTCCTGCGCGGTTCCGCCACTGTGAGACGCCTTCGGGGCGCCGTAGCCAGATACCGCCCGCGGCGAGCCCCCACCGCTGTACTCAGATCTCGAGGCGCGAACCTCGAGGGAGGGAACCCGATGACCCGCATCGCGCTGCTGTCCACGTCAGACACCGATCTCCTCTCGGCCCGGGCCAGCGGAGCGGACTACGTGTACGTCAACCCCGCCCGCCAGAGCGCCGGGCACCAGGACATGGCGGGTGCCATCGAGCAGGCCGACCTCGTGATCGCCCGCATCCTCGGCTCCCCGCAGGACCTGTGCACCGGGTTCGAGCGGATCCGCGCCACCGGCAAGCCCATGGTCGTCCTCGGCGGCGAGCAGAGCCCGAACGCCGAGCTGATGGAGATGTCCACCGTCCCGATCGGGGTCTGCGCCGACGCGCACGTCTACCTCGCCGAGGGCGGCCCGGCCAACCTGGCCCAGCTGCACGCCTTCCTGTCCGACACCGTGCTGCTCACCGGCGAGGGCTTCGAGCCTCCTGCCGCGCTTCCCGCCTGGGGCCTCGCCCCACGCCCCTCGAGTGGCGCCCACGCGGTCGCGAATGGCGCAGTTTCGCGCTACACGCCGTCTCAGAACAACGAAACTGCGCCACTCGCGGACAGGAACGCGCCACTCGGGGAGGGGGAGGGGCTGGCGCGGGTCGGGGTCCTGTACTACCGGGCTCACGAGGCGAGTGGGAACGCCGGGTTCGCCCATGCGCTGGCCGAGGCGATCGATGCCACCGGGGAGGCCGTGGGTGTGCCGATCTTCAGCTCCTCGCTGCGGTCCGCCCCCGACGAGCTCTACGACGAGCTCGCCACGCTCGACGCGCTCGTCGTGACGGTGCTCGCCGCCGGCGGGACGACGCCCGGCTCCGCCAGTGCCGGTGGGGACGACGAGGCCTGGGACGTCGAGCGGATGGCCGCCCTCGACATCCCCGTCCTGCAGGGCCTGTGCCTCACGTCCAGCCGCGAGGAGTGGGAGGTCAACGACGACGGCGTCACCCCGCTCGACTCCGCCAACCAGATCGCCATCCCGGAGTTCGACGGCCGCATCATCACGGCGCCGTTCTCCTTCAAGGAGATCGACGAGGACGGTCTGCCGCGCTACGTCGCCGACGCCGAGCGGTGCGCGCGAGTGGCCGGCATCGCCGTCAACCACGCCCGGCTGCGGCACACCCCGCCGGCCGAGCGCCGGCTCGCGCTCATGCTGTCGGCCTACCCCACCAAGCACAGCCGGGTGGGCAACGCCGTCGGCCTGGACACCCCCGTCTCCACCATCCGCCTGCTGCGGCGCCTGCGTGACGCCGGCTACGACCTCGGCCCCACGGACGGTCCGGTGCACGCCTTCCTGGCCATGGCCGACGACACCGCCGCGGGCGACGCGCTCATCCACGCGCTCATCGACGCCGGCGGCCAGGACGAGGAGTGGCTGACCCACGCCCAGCTCACCGACAGCCACGTCCGCATCGGGGTCGAGGACTACCGGCGCTGGACCGCCGACCTGCCGGACGAGCTGATGGTCGACGTCGTCGAGGCGTGGGGGGAGGCACCCGGCGAGCTGTTCGTCAACGGTGACGGCGAGATGGTGCTGGCCACCATCCAGGCGGGCAACGTCGTGCTGCTCATCCAGCCGCCTCGCGGCTTCGGGGAGAACCCGGTGGC
>JBQGDU010000266.1:0-3216 GCA_052039245.1 Aeromicrobium sp.
GGTCGGTGGACGCGCACGACGTCGGCACCGAGGTCGGCGAGGAGCATCGCGGCGAACGGGCCAGGGCCGATCCCCACCATCTCCACGACACGCACACCGGCGAGGGGTCCGCTCTTCTTGATCGTCACACCGCGATTGTGACAGTTCTACTGTCACGATGTCGAGCCGGCGGCGTCCCGCTGGCGAGATACCGACGGTATGTGGAATGATCCGGGTGCCGACCGAGAGGACCCCATGTTCCCCGACCTCGCCTACACGCGCCGCGGACCCGAGGGCGCCACACCCGTCGTCCTGCTGCACGGCATCGGCCACCGCCGTCAGGCGTGGGGTCCCGTGCTCGACCGACTCGCCGAGCGATACGACGTCATCGCGCCCGACCTCTCCGGGTTCGGACAGTCCCCGGCATTCGCGGGAGAGGTCCGCTACTCCATGGACAACGCGTGCGACCACCTGCTCGGTCAGTTCGAGCAGTGGGGCGTCGTCAAGCCGCACGTCGTGGGCAACTCGCTCGGTGGGGCGATCGCCCTCGAGCTCGGAGCCCGAGGAGTCGTCTCGTCGGTCACCGCACTCAGCCCTGCCGGGTTCTTCGGCCCGCTCAACCGCTTCCAGGCGCTCGTCCCGCTGCTGCTCATGCGACTGCTGGCCCTCCTGACGCCCAAGCCGCTCCTGCGCCGACTGGCCGAGGCGCCCCTCGGCCGACGCCTCATCGGGCTCCCGCTGTACTCCCACCCCGAGCGGCACGACGCCGAGACCACGTACGGCGACTCCCTCGCCCTCAAGCACGCCACGGCCTTCGAGCGGACAGCCCTCGAGGGTGTGGTCTACCGCTTCGACAGCCACGTGCCGGTGCCCACGACGATCGCGTGGGGCACCGGGGACCGACTGCTGCCCTACGCCCAGGCGGCCACGGCCCGCACCCGCCTCCCGTACGCGCGCCACGAGCCACTGCCCGGCGCCGGCCACGTGCCGATGAGCGACGATCCACAGCTCGTCGTGCGGCTCATCGAGCAGACGATCGCGAGCCAGGGAGACCGGGAACGGCGGGTCCGGGCATAGCTCCGACGTCCGCGGCGTTGCACTCGACGTGCCCGACCCGGAGAGCCCCGTCCTCGACAGTCTCGTCATCGGCGCCGGCCAGGCCGGCCTGTCGACGTCCTTCCACCTTCGGCGACGCGGCGTCGAGCACCTCGTCCTCGACGCCGACGAGCATCCGGGCGGTGCGTGGCAGCACCGCTGGGACGCCCTCACCATGCACGACGTGCACCGCGTCGCCGACCTGCCCGACGCCCCGGTGCCACCTGCGGCCGACGACGCCCGCGCCAACGAGTTCGTCCCCGCCTACTTCGCCGACTACGAGCGCGACCACGACCTGCCGGTGGTCCGGCCCGTCGCGGTGCAGCGGGTCGAGGACGAGGACGGACTGCTCCGGGTCACCGCCGGGGGCCGCTCCTGGCTCGCCCGCACGCTCGTGAACGCCACCGGGACGTGGCGCAGGCCGTTCCTGCCGTACTACCCGGGGCGTGAGACCTTCCGGGGCGAGCAGCTGCACACCGTCGACTACCCGGGCCCGGAGCACTTCCGGGGCCGCCGGATCCTCGTCGTCGGCGGTGGAGCCTCGGCGGTGCAGTTCCTCGGCGCCCTGCGTCCCGTCACCGACACCCTCTGGGTCACCCGACGCGAACCCGTCTGGCGCACCGAGCCGTTCGACCCGGAAGCCGGCAGCGAGGCCGTCGCCAAGGTGACGGAACGGGTGACCCGGGGCCTGCCGCCGGCCAGCGTCGTGAGCGTCACCGGCCTGATGCTCCGCCCGCAAGAGGCCGAGGCCGCCCGGCTCGGCGCCTACCAACGGCTCCCGATGTTCGACCACATCGAGCCCGACGGGGTGCGGTGGGCGGACGGCCGGTTCGAGCAGGTGGAGGTGATCCTGTGGGCGACGGGCTTTCGACCCGACGTCGACCATCTCGCCCCGCTCGGGCTCCGCTCACCACAGGGCGGCATCCAGCTGGGGGACACCCTCTCCACCTCCACGACCGCCGTGGCGGACCCCCGCGTGCAGCTCGTGGGCTACGGCCCCTCGGCGTCGACGATCGGCGCGAACCGCGCCGGACGGTTCGCGGCGAACGCCGTCTCTCGCCAGCTCACTCGAGGTCTTCCGGCCTGATCCGGAGCTTGGCGGCGATCCGCGCGAGACTGGCCTGCTCCCCCGCCGTCAGGGCGTCCAGTGCATAGCGGCGCACGGCCCGGACGTGGGTGGGGGCAGCCTCGACGACCTTGTCGTGCCCGGCGTCGGTGAGAGTCACGAGCGTGGCCCTGCGGTCGTCGGGGTCGGGCGAGCGCTCCACCCAGCCCTTGGCCTCGAAGCGCTTGACGACGTTCGACAGCCGGGTCAGGGAGCCGTTGGCGAGGGACGCGAGCTCGCTCATCCGCAAGCGGTGGTCCGGAGCCTCGGAGACGTGACTGAGGGTCAGGGACTCGAACAGCGTGAGCCCGTGCTCGCGCTGCAGCGGACCCTCGAGACGTCCTGGCAGCAGGAGGACGAGCGAGACCAGTCCGGTCCAGCCGTCCTTCTCCGCCGGGGACAACCAGGGCACGTCGTCGGAGGCCATGGGGAAATCCTAGTCCGTGACAATACTTCACGCGTGGAGTTCTTCGTGGTCCGTTTACTTCATGCATGAACCAAATGCCATCAGTCAGCAGCCGACGTTCTTCGTGACTCCGGGCGACAACACCGTCACCGCGTTCCAGGAGCAGAACCACTACAGCCAGGCCGTCCGCGTGGGCGACCGCGTCGAGATCTCCGGACAGGGCGGATGGGACGAGGACATCTCCTTCCCCGACGACCTCGAGGAGGAGATCGTCAAGGCCTTCGACAACGTCGAGATGATCCTCGCCGAGGCCGGCGCCACGTGGGCCGACGTCATCTCGGTCGACTCGTACCACGTGCCCACCGCGGACGACGAGATCGGCGACGTGCACACGCGGGTCATGGCCGAGCAGATGCGCGCCCGCATGGGCGAGCGTCGGCCGATCTGGACCGAGATCGGCGTCGCCGCACTGGGTGCCCCGGGGATGCGGGTGGAGATCAAGGTCGCCGCCGTCACCGGGCAGGCTTGAGCGACCACGCCTCCAGGTTCTCGTAGCCCTTGACCGAGATCCGCCGGGTGCGCCGCAGCCGGTACCGCTGCGGCTCCCGGCCCTCGTCGGCCTCGCGCAGCA
>JBQGDU010000267.1:0-7375 GCA_052039245.1 Aeromicrobium sp.
CGCGTACCGCAAGCCGCGTGAGGTCAACTGGCTCATCGGCATCGGCCTGCTGGCGCTCGGCATCGTCGAGGGCTTCGCCGGCTACTCGCTGCCGGACGACCTGCTCTCCGGCACCGGCCTGCGCATCGCGCACGGCATGATTCGCTCCATCCCCATCGTCGGCTCGTACGTGGAGTTCTTCCTCTTCGGTGGAGAGTTCCCCGGCGAGGAGATCATCCCGCGCCTGTACATGGTGCACATCCTGCTCGTCCCGGCTCTGCTGCTCGGCCTGATCGCCGCGCACATGCTGCTGCTCGTCTACCACAAGCACACGCAGTGGCCTGGGCCCGGACGCACCGAGAAGAACGTCGTCGGCTACCCGATGTTCCCGGTCTACGCGGCCAAGGCCGGCGGGTTCTTCTTCATCGTCTTCGGCTTCACCGCGCTCATGGGTGCTCTGTTGCAGATCAATGCGGTGTGGGTCTACGGGCCCTACAACCCGTCCGAGGTCACCGCCGGCTCCCAGCCGGACTGGTACATGGGCTTCGCCGAGGGTCTGCTGCGCATCATGCCCGCCTGGGAGACGACGATCCTCGGCTGGACGTTCAGCTGGAACGTCATGATCCCGGGTCTGGGCGGCATGGGCTTCCTGTTCACCGTGCTGGCCCTGTGGCCGTTCATCGAGCGCTGGGTCACCGGCGACGAGCGCGAGCACCACCTGCTCGAGCGTCCGCGCAACGCTCCGACGCGCACCGCACTGGGTGTCGCCGGCATCACGTGGTTCGGCATCGCCTGGGCAGCGGGCGGCAACGACATCATCGCCCTGCGGTTCGGGCTGGACGTCATGATGCTCGTCAGGGTCTTCCAGGTCATGATCATCGTCGGACCGGTCATCGCGTTCATCGTGACGCGGCGGATCTGCATCGGCCTGCAGCGTCAGGACACCGAGAAGGTGCTGCACGGCTACGAGACCGGCATCATCGAGCGCAGTCCGGACGGCGGGTACACCGAGCGGCACGCGCCGCTGTCCAAGGCGGCGCAGTACACGCTCACCGCTCACGACCGTCTCCCCGCGCTCGAGGCGCCGGCGGAGACGGACGAGAACGGCGTCGCGGATCCGGCCACGCGTCGGGCCAAGCTGCGTGCCAAGGCTCGCGCGTTCTACTACCACGGTGCGGTCGACAAGCCCTCCACGGCCGACGTCGACCACGCCGAGGAGCACCTGGGCGAGCACGACGGACACCCGGTGCAGCTCGGTGAGGACTTCCAGGGCGTCTCGGAGACCGGTATCCCCAAGTCGCACTGATCGTCACCCACGACGATGGGCCCCTCCCCCTCGGGAGGGGCCCATCCTCGTCTCCCGTAGTCTCCGAGGCGATGACCGGTGACGCGCTGCAGCAACGCCTTGTCGAGCGCATCGCCCATCGCGACCGCTCGCGCCCGTTCCGGCTGGGCGTCGACGGTCCGTGCGGCGTGGGAGAGACCCGCTTCGGCCAGGAGCTCGCCGATACCCTCGACCGCGCGGGTGAGCCGGTGCTTCATCTCGACTCCGACGCGTTCCACCACGTGAGTGCCGTGCGGAGAAGACGGACCGACGATCCCGCTCGTGGCTACTACGAGGACGCCTACGACCTGGACGGGTTGGCCGAGCACGTGCTGAAGCCCCTGGGCTCCGGTCGGCGTGAGGTCCGCACGGCACTGTGCGACTTCGACGCCGATCAGACCGTCGCGACGACGGCGCGAGTCGCTCAGGACACCGTCGTGGTCTACGAGGGCACCTTCATCCAGCGCGGTTCACTGCGCGAGCTGTGGGACCTCGTGATCCATCTCTCGGCCGCTCCTGCCGTCGCGCGCGCTCGCGCCGTCGCGCGGGACGCACGCGCCCTGGGAGGTCAGGCGGCTGCCGCCCTGGCTCACGAGCAGCGCTACGGCGCCGCCTGGGACGTCTACGAGCACGAGCAGCGGCCCGAGGCCCGGGCCGACGTCCTCATCGACCACAGCGACCCGCGGCGCCCGGTGACGCTGCGGTGGTGAGCCTGGCGGGGTCCCGGAGGACTCAGCCCTCGAGCGCCGAGCCCTTCTTCCAGGTGTCCCAGTCGACGTTCCAGTCCGTCCAGCCGTTCTGGGCCTCCAGGCCGCGCGGGCTGCCGGTGTAGACGACGAGGTCGCCACGCTTGGAGTTCTGGTAGAGCCAGGACGCGTTGTCGGTGCTCATGCCCACGCAACCGGCGCTGACGTTGGCGCTGCCCTGCGATCCCACCGACCAGGGGGCCGCGTGGATGAACTCGCCGGAGTTGGTGACGCGCATGGCCCACTTGACGTCGGAGAGGTTGTAGTAGTCCGCGTCGTCCTCGGAGACGCCTGTGCTGGCAGCGTCCATGTCGACCGCGTCGTACTTCTCCATGATGACCTTGGTGCCGTTACGCGAGTCCTTGCCCGGCTTGCCCGTGGAGACGGGGATGGTGCGCAGGGTCTTGCCGTCCTTCTCGACCGTCATGGTGTGCGCCCGGGTGTCCACGGTGCTGACGACCTTGGAGCCGACGGTGAACGGCACCTCCTGGTCCTGCTGACCGTAGATGCCGTCGCCGGCGGGCAGGCTGTTCAGGTCCAGGTCCACCGTGACGTCCGTCCCGGCCGGCCAGTACTCCTTGGGGCGGTAGTGGACCGTGTTGTCGCTGTACCAGTGCCACGAGCCCTCGACCTCGTCGTCGGTGCGCACGTGCATGTTCTCCTCATAGAGCGCACGGTCCTTCACCGGGAGGTCGAAGGTCACGATGATCGGCATGCCCACACCGACCGTCTCCCCCTCCACCGGCGAGACGGACGGGTAGGTCTGCTGGTCGAGCGAGAGCTTCTGCGTGGTGAACCGCTGCTCGAAGGTGTCCTCGCCGTCGTCGTTGGTACCGGTGGCCTTGAGGATGTAGGTGACACCGGGCTCGAGACGCTGGGTGGCCTTCCACGTGCCGTCGGTGATCTCGCCCTCCACCGTGTGCTTGCCCTTGCGCGAGACGAGGGCGACGTCGTCGAGCTCGGCGTCGGTGGTCGACAGCTCCACGAGCGTGTCCACCGGGACGTCCTTGGCGTCGGCCTCGACGTTCGCGCTGAACTCCACGGGGTCCGGCTCCGGTGCCGCCGCATCGCGCACGGCGTCGGCAGAACAGGCCGACACCACGGCAGCGCAGGACAGCATCACGAGGGCAGAGCGGAATCTCACCCCACCATGGTACGGGCTAGGACCGAGCGCTGGGTCAGTGACCTCAGTGAGCGTGCACACCCCGGTAGTACTCGAAGACCCAGCCGAGCACGGTGACCGTGCCGAAGACCGCTCCGATGATGAACAGCCACCAGCCGATCACCACGCCCAACACCATGGTGCCGAGCGTCATGGCCGCGTAGAGCGGCCACCAGCTGTAGGGCGGGAAGAAGCCGAGCTCGCCGGCGCCCTCAGCGATCTCGCCGTCGTTGCGGTCCTCGGGGCGGTCGTCGATCTGCTTGGCGACGACCCACAGGTAGAACCCGAGAAGAGCACACAGGAGGGTGGTCATGACGAGCGCGGTCGTGCCCGTCCAGTCCTCGGTGAGCAGCCAGTAGATCGGCGCGATGAGGACGAAGAAGATCCCGCACGACGCGACGGTCCAGTACTCGACCTTCATGGATCAGTGTCCCTTCTTCTTCGCGTCGCCCGTGGCCTCGGACTTGCCGTTGACGTCGGGCGCGTCGGCGAACTTGCTGTCCTCGTCCGGGTTGTGGATCAGCTCCAGCTCGGCGATCTCCGGGTGGTGGAGGTCGAACGCCGGGCTCTCCGAGCGCACGCGCGGCAGCGAGTGGAAGTTGTGCCGCGGCGGGGGCGAGGAGGTGGCCCACTCCAGCGAGCGGCCCCAGCCCCACGGGTCGTCGAGCTTGACCAAGGGGTTCTTGCGGGACTTCCAGACGTTGTAGAAGAACGGCAGCGTCGAGGTGCCGAGCAGGAAGGCTCCGATGGAGGAGATCTCGTTCAGCGTCGTGAAGCCGTCGGTCGGTGAGTAGTCCGCGTACCGGCGGGGCATGCCCTCCACGCCCAGCCAGTGCTGGACCAGGAAGGTGAGGTGGAAGCCGATGAACAGCAGCCAGAAGTGGATCTTGCCGAGCTTCTCGTCCAGCATCTTGCCGGTGAGCTTGGGCCACCAGAAGTAGAAGCCGGCGAACATCGCGAAGACCACGGTGCCGAAGACGACGTAGTGGAAGTGCGCGACGACGAAGTAGGAGTCCGAGAGCTGGAAGTCCAGCGTCGGCGAGGCGAGGATGACGCCCGTCAGACCACCGAAGAGGAAGGTGGTGAGGAAGCCGAGGGAGAAGATCATCGGGGTGTCGAAGGAGACACTTCCCCCCCATATCGTGCCTATCCAGTTGAAGAACTTGACGCCCGTGGGCACGGCGATCAGGAACGTCATGAAGCTGAAGAACGCCAGGTCCACGGCCCCGGTCACGAACATGTGGTGCGCCCAGACGGCGACCGACAGGGCCGCGATCATCAGCGTGGCGCCGACCAGGCCGACATAGCCGAAGATCGGCTTGCGGCTGAAGACCGGCAGGATCTCGGTGATGATGCCGAAGAACGGCAGGGCGATGATGTAGACCTCGGGGTGACCGAAGAACCAGAACAGGTGCTGCCACAGGATCGGGCCGCCGTTGGCGGCGTCGAACACGTGGGCCCCGAGCATTCGGTCCGCGGCGAGCGCCAGCAGTGCCGCCGCGAAGATCGGGAACGCGATGATGACGAGCAGGCTGGTGACCAGCGTGTTCCAGACGAAGATCGGCATCCGGAACATCGTCATGCCGGGCACGCGCATGCAGAAGATGGTCGTGATGAAGTTGACCGCTCCGAGGATGGTGCCGAGTCCGGACATCCACAGGCCCATGACCCAGAGGTCACCGCCCATGCCCGGCGAGTGGACGCCGTCGGAGAGCGGTGCGTAGGCGAACCAGCCGAAGCTCGCCGCCCCACCGGGCACGAAGAGTCCGGCGACCACGATGGAGGAGCCGAACAGGTACAGCCAGTAGCTGAACATGTTGAGGCGCGGGAACGCGACGTCGGGCGCACCGATCTGCAGCGGCATGATCGCGTTGCCGAAGCCGAAGAACAGCGGCGTCGCGAACATCAGCAGCATGATCGTGCCGTGCATCGTGAACGCCTGGTTGTACGCCTCGTCGCTCAGCACCGGCGATCCCGGCTGCGCCAGGTTGGCGCGGATCGCGAGCGCGAGCACGCCGCCGATCAGGAAGAACACGAACGACGTGACCAGGTACATGTTGCCGATCAGCTTGTGATCGGTGGTGGTCAGCATGATGACGATCTTGCGGCCGAGCGTGGTCTCGCGGACCGGGGCGCCGGCGTGAGCCTCGTCGTGCGACTCCTCGAATGCTGCTGTGGTGGCCATCAGTCGTCCTCTCCCAGGCCAGCGACGGTGTCAGCCTCGACGGCGCCCGCGGGCGCGCCGGTCTGACCTCGCTCCTGGAGGTCGCGCAGGTGATCCTCGTACTCCTCAGGGGAGACGACCTTCACCGTGAAGATCATGCGGGTGTGGTACAGACCGCACAGCTCGGCGCAGCGGCCCGTGAAGGTGCCCTCGCGCGTCGGTGTGAGGTCGAAGGTGTTGTCCTGCGGCCCGTTGCCGGGCACGACGTCCATCTTGAAGTAGAACTCCGGGATCCAGAAGGAGTGGATGACGTCGGGGCTCTTCAGGTTGAACCGCACCGACTCACCGACCGGGAGCCACAGCTCAGGAAGGTTCTCGGTGTCACCGAGGTCGTAGACGTCCTCCCCCTCGGTGGCGGTCTCCTCGAGGTAGTTGAACGTCCACTGCCACTTGGAGCCGACGACCTCGATGGTGTGGTCGGGGTTGTCGACCTTCTCGAGCACCTCGTTCTGCGTCGTGACGGTGTGGAAGAAGAAGACGCCGACGATGATCAGCGGTGCGATCGTGTACAGCGCCTCGATCGGGAGGTTGTAACGGACCTGGGTGGGGACCTCGTCGTCGCTGCGCCGGCGGTACCTGATGGCCGCGTACATGATGAGGCCGAAGACCAGGACGAAGATGACGAGCACCGCGATCCAGGTGCCGAGCCACAAGTTCCAGATGGGCTCGGTCCGGTCGCTGGCCGCCTTCGGCAGCGCGAGTCGCATGATCTCGCTGTCGTCGGTCTTGTCACACGCACCCAGCATCATCACTGCTGCTGCGGCCATGAGTGCCGCGAGCTTCTTCCGAGCCACGAGGCGCCTTTCTGGTCTGGGCGATCCGGTGTCAGGACAGCCGTCCGATGACGCGGTCAGCCTACCGCGAGGATTCCGTCCACTTCGAGGTAAGGGCACCCTTGCCGAGGTGCGTCCACGATCGCTCACGCGAGGTCGAGCGCCGCGTCGATCTCGTCCGCCGCGGCGTCGCCGTAGGCCCCACGGACGCGCGCGACGAAGCCGTCGCGACTCAGCGTGTACTCCTGCGTGCCCGTCGTCTCCACGACGCCGGCCGCGATCGTGCAACCGATCTGCGCGGACCGCTCCAGACCCAGGCCCGCCGCGACGCCGGCCAGGAACCCGGCCCGGAAACTGTCGCCGACGCCGGTGGGGTCGACCGCCTCCACACCAGGGACGGCAGCGACCTCGATCTCCGGGCCGTCCGAGGGGTAGACGGAGACACCGTCCTTGCCGCGAGTGACCACTCGCGTGCCCACGCGGGACTGGACGTCCGCAGCGCTCCAGCCGGTCTTCTTCTCGATCAGGGCGGCCTCGTAGTCGTTGCTGAACAAGTACGTCGCCCCGTCCACGAGGTCCGCGATGAGCTCACCGTCCGCCCAGGCGAGCTGCTGGGAGGGGTCGGCGGCGAACGGGATCCCGTGCTCGCGTGCGGTGCGCGTGTGCCGCTGCATCCCGGCCGGATCGTCCGGCCCGACGAGCAGGATGTCGATGGGGCGCTCTGCGTGGATGGCCGCGACGTCGATCCGGCGCGCCTCGGCCATGGCACCGGGGTAGAAGGTCACGATCTGCGCGTGCGCGTCGTCCGTCGTGATCGTGCACAGCGCGGTGTGCAACGTCGGCGAGACGTGGACGAGCGAGCAGTCCACACCCGCCTCCTCGAGCCACGCCTGGTAGCCCTGCTCGACGAAGTCGGTGCCGACGGCGGCGACGAGGGTCGGACGGTGGCCGAGCGAGCCGAGGGCGAAGCCGATGTTGGCCGCGCACCCGCCACGTCGGATGTCGAGATCCTCGACGAGGAAGGACACGGCGAGCTTGTCCAGCTGGTCCGGGACCAGGGAGTCGGAGAACTTGCCGGAGAAGACCTGGAGGTGGGGGGGGGGGGCCGACCCCCCCAAGGCGGGATGCACGCCCGCCACGCTAGAACAACGCCCCCCGCCCGCCGGG
>JBQGDU010000268.1:0-1927 GCA_052039245.1 Aeromicrobium sp.
GAAGGACACGATCGACCTGGCGGTGGCCGTCGACGACATGGGCGAGGTGCTCGATCCGGAGGTGCTGGCCCTGCTCGAGCGGGACGGCTTCGTCCACGTCCCGGGATCCTTCGCCGACGACCCCGACCATGTGTTCCTGTGTCGGATCATCGAGGACCACCGCACGGACCACGTCCATGTCGTGCGCAGGGGGACGACGACGCTGTCCGACTACCTGCTCTTCCGGGACTATCTCCGCACCATGGGCGAGGCGGCACGTCGCTACGACGCCGCGAAGGCCCACCTGGCCGAGCGTCATGGCGACCGTCGGCATGCCTACGTCGACGAGAAGCAGGCAGTCGTCGACCGACTGATGGTGGAGGCGCGGGCATGGCGGCGGTCGACCTCCGGACCTGCGGGGGTCTCGAGGTGAACAGGGGCGTCAGATCGTCGGCCGCTCCGGCCTTTCACGGGGTACTGCTCGACTGGCGGGGGACGCTTGTCGTCGCACCGACCGAACATTGGCTCGTCGAGACAGCGCTGGCACGGCTTGGCCGAGCTGCAGGGCCTGCGGAGGTCGAGGAGGTGGTGGTCGCGCTGAGCGGCGCTGACAGTGCCAGAGTCGACTCCTCGCAGATCGATACGAACGTCGACGAGCACCGCGAGGCGTACGCGGAATGGTTCCGGGATGCCGGGATCGACGACGATCTGGCGGGGGCGCTCTACGCTGCGGAGTCGGACGTCTCGCTCAACGCGTTCGCCCGAGATGTCGAGCCTCTGCTGCTGGGCCTTGCGTCGGCCGGTGTGCGCGTCGGCGTGGTGAGCGACATCCATGTCGATCTTCGACCTGTGTTCGCATCCCGCCATCTGCCCGATGGACGTTCGTGGGCGGACCTCGTCCACACCTGGACGCTCTCGTTCGAGGCGGGCCTCGCGAAGCCGGACCCGGCGATCTTTCGAGCAGCTCTCGACGGGCTCGGATTGCCTGCATCCGAGGTCCTGATGGTCGGGGACCGGGCGGGCTGGGACGGCGCAGCGGTCGACGTGGGCATGACGACGCTACTGCTCCCGCCGCTCGGGGACTCCGCGGAGGAGCGATTGCACCGGGTGCTCGACCTCGTGATCCCCGGAGGGCCATGTGTCGCCGCGAGATCAGAAGGAAGGTGACAGTCCCGCGGGCACGGGGATTCGCGCGAACTTCGCCGTGCGGGCGCATGGGGTGAGCGCGGACGAGGAGATCGGGCCAGGGACGACGGTGCTGCTGCGGTGGTGAGGCCGAGATGTCAGCTGCTCGCGCTGTCGTAGCGCTGCAGGGCGAACCGCCAGTGCACGGCCGTGATGACGCCTCCTGCCAGCACCACCGCGGCGCCGCCGAGGAGCGGCCCGGCCGGAGGATCGCCCAGCAGCAGCTGGGCAGGGAGGGTCGCGAGCAGCAGGGCCGGCACGAGCGTCGTGAACCCTCGCAGCGGCAGCCGACCGAACGCCGCTCGCGCGTACTGGCCGGCCTCCCGCAGCCCCGCCACGACGTCCTGGACGGGCGCGGCCGAGGCCCACCAGAAGGACAGGAAGCTCTCGGTCATCCAGAACAGCGTCCACGCCCCGACACCGAGGGCCATCATCGCCAGGCAGCCGAGGATGCCGAGGAACGTCGGCATCTCGTCGGCCGACACCAGCGCCCCGACCGCCAGCGCGGCGCCCACCAGCACCCGCGTCGCCTCCGCCGGACGCACCCAGCGCAGCGTGAGCGCGAGCAGCGCCGGGACCGGGCGGATCAGCAGCAGGTCGATCTCCCCGGTGCGCACCGCGGAGTCCATCCGCAGGAGGTTCGGCCCGACCACCGTGTCCAGCAGGGCGGTGGAGAGCGTGAACAGCCCGATCACGAGCACCGCGGTGGACTCGTCCCAGCCGTTCTCTGCCGTGCGCGCCGTCTGTGCGAGCACCAGGGCGG
>JBQGDU010000269.1:0-2256 GCA_052039245.1 Aeromicrobium sp.
CGCTTCATGATCGGGACGACGTCGACGAGCGGCTCGCTGCTCATGATGACGCCGGCCGCGTGGACACCCCAGTTGCGGATCTGGCCCTCCAGGCCGAGCGCGGTGTCGTAGATCTTGCGGACCTCGGCGTCGGACTCGGCGAGGTCGCGGAACTCCTTGCCCTCGCTGAAGCGCTTGTGTCCTGCGTCGTAGAGGTCCTTGAGCGGGACGCCCTTGCCCATGACGTCCGCGGGAAGTGCCTTGGTGATCCGCTCGCCCATGCCGAACGGGTAGTCCAGGACGCGGTTGGCGTCCTTGATGGCGGCCTTGGCCTTCAGTCGGCCGAACGTGGCGATGTAGGCGACGCGGTCCGAGCCGTACTTCTCGCTGACGTAGCGGATGACCTCGACCCGACGACGCTCGTCGAAGTCGATGTCGAAGTCGGGCATGGAGGGGCGCTCGGGGTTGAGGAACCGCTCGAAGATCAGACCGTGCTGCAAGGGGCAGAGGTCGGTGATGCGCAACGCGTAGGCGGCGATGGAGCCGGCACCGGAACCACGACCCGGCCCGACCCGGATGCCGTTGTTCTTGGACCAGTTGATGAAGTCGGCGACGACGAGGAAGTAGCCGCAGTACCCCTTGGTCTTGATGACACCGAGCTCCATCTCGACGCGGTCGCGCACCTCCTGCGTGAGCGCCTCCCCGGGGTAGCGCGACTCGATGCCCCGCCAGACCTCCTTCGTGAGCCAGCTCTCCTCGTCCTCGCCGTCGGGGACGTCGGCGCGGGCCATGTACCCGCCGGTGGACTCGGTGAACTCGACGTTGCAGCGCTCGGCGATGAGGAGGGTGTTGTCGCACGCCTCCTTCATGTCGAAGTGGTCCTCCCAGAGGTCGCGCATCTCCGCCGCCGACTTGACGTAGTACCCGCCGCCGGCGAACTTGAGCCGGTTGGGGTCGGCGATCGTCTTGCCCGAGGCGACGCAGATGAGGGCGTCGTGGGCGTCGGCGTCCTCGGGGTGCGTGTAGTGGCAGTCGTTGGTGGCGACCGGCGGCAGGTTCAGCTCCTTGCCGAGCCGCAGGAGGTCGTCGCGGACCTCCTTCTCGATGCTGATGCCGTGGTCCATCAGCTCCAGGAAGAAGTTGCCCTTGCCGAAGATGTCCTGGAAGTCGGCGGCCGCCTGCCGCGCCTCGGCGTACTGGCCGAGGCGGAGCCTGGTCTGCACCTCACCGGACGGGCAGCCCGTGGTGGCGATGAGCCCCTTGCCGTAGCGCTGCAGGAGCTCTCGATCGGCGCGCGGCTTGTAGTAGTAGCCCTCCAGGCTCGACAGGGAGGACAACCGGAACAGGTTGTGCATGCCCTCGGTGGTGGAGGCGAGCATCGTCATGTGGGTGTAGGCGCCGCCTCCGGCGACGTCCTTGCCGCCCTCCTCGGCGGCGTCGCCCTTGCCCCATCGGACCTTGCGACGCTCGCTACGGTGCGTGCCCGGCGTCAGGTAGGCCTCGATGCCGATGATCGGCTTGACCCCGTGCCGGCGGGCCTTGGACCAGAAGTCGTAGGCGCCGTGCACGTTGCCGTGGTCGGTCATGGCGATCGCCGGCATGCCGAGCTCGGCGGTGCGGGCGAACATCCCGTCCAGCAGCGCGTGCCCGTCGAGCATCGAGTACTCCGTGTGGTTGTGCAGGTGCACGAAGGACGAGTCGCTCGGCATCGGGTGATGCGCCTCCAGACATGACGATGAGAGGTGCCGCTGACGGCGGGTCCGGGGAAGGACTCCACCCTACGTCAGCGCACCGACACGACGGGGAGCCACGCGGCGTCCGCCGGCAGGGCACCGCACGGCTCCAAGGAGCGGCTACTCGGCAGGCTTCTGCGGGGGCAGACCGAACAGGCCGACGTCGCGGACCGGGCCCTTCGGCGGGTCGTTCTCGGCGTCTGGACCGTACGCGCTCAGCCAGGAGTAGGAGCTCCGCGTGAGCGCGACACCACCTGCCCACGCCGTCACGTCCGGGTCGACCTGCAGGCCGTTGCGGGCGTCCTCGCCCAGCTTCCACCGTCCCGTGATCGTCCCGTCGTCCGGGTCGAGCGTCATGAGCTCGGTGCTGATCTCGTTGCTCAGCGTCCCCAGGATCGAGCGCCCGTTGTCGACGAGGTCGTACGTCTCGGTCAGGTACGTGCCCCGACGGGCCTTCTCCATCGAGCTGGTGATCGAGCTCGTGTCGAGCGCCCACAGGATCTCGTCGTCCTCGAGCGAGTACCGCATGATCCCCTTGCGCTGC
>JBQGDU010000270.1:0-3239 GCA_052039245.1 Aeromicrobium sp.
CCGGTCCTCGCCGGTCGAGTAGCCCCCGGTCCTCGCCGGTCGAGTAGCCCCCGGTCCTCGCCGGTCGAGTAGCCCCCGGTCCTCGCTGGTCGAGTAGGCGTCGCCGCGACGAAGGAGCCGGCGACGCCGTATCGAGACCACGTCCGGCCCTCGGGCACATCAGAACCACCGCACGAACCCCCAGGAGTCCCATGACCACCGAGGTGCTCGCACCCACCGAACCTCCCGCGGCCGCGCCGCGACGCCGCGGCGGACTCAGCCCGCTCGCGCGCTACCTGCTGCTGCGCCTCGCCCTGGTCGTGCCGATGGTCTGGATCCTCGTCACGCTCGTCTTCTTCCTGCTGCGGGTGATCGGCGACCCGATCACGGCGGCGCAGGGCGGCCGTCTCACCCCGGATCAGATCGACGCACGCAAGGCCGACGCCGGCCTCGACCGGCCCCTGCTCACTCAGTACCTGGAGTACCTCGGCGGTCTGGTCCGGGGGGACTTCGGACGGACGCTCACCGACAACCGCGACATCGGCGACATCCTCATCGTCAACGGTGCGGCCACCCTCGAGCTCTCGATCTACGCCCTCGTCGTGGCCTTCGCCGTCGGTGTCCCACTGGGCCGGGTGGCCGCCCGCTACCGCGACCGCGCCCCCGACGTCGCCCTGCGGTTCTTCGCGATCGGCGTCTACGCCGCCCCGGTCTTCTTCGTCGGCCTGCTGCTCAAGCTGGCGTTCACGCCGTTCGGGTGGCCCTCGTCCGGCCGGGTCTCGACGCAGACCGCCCTGGTGCTGCAGGACGTCTCGCCGAGGACGAACATCATGCTCATCGACGCGATCCTGTGGGGCGACCCCGCCTACGTCCTGGAGGTGCTGCAGTACGCGATGCTGCCCGCCATCGCGCTCGGGCTGCTCACCGGTGGCGTGTTCCTGCGGCTCGTGCGGATCAACCTGCTGCAGACGCTCCGGATGGACTACGTCACCGCCGCCCGCGCCCGCGGCGTGTCCGAGCGTCGCGTGGTGCGCAAGCACGCCTTCCGCAACGCCCTCGTCCCCGTGGTCACGGTGATGGGGATGCAGATCGCGATGCTGCTCGGCGGGGCGGTGCTCACCGAGACGACGTTCGAGTGGCGTGGCATCGGCTACGAGCTCGCGCAGTACCTCAAGGCCCGCGACTTCCTGGCGGTGCAGGGCATCGTGACGCTGATCGCGGTCGTCGTGTGCGTCGCGAGCTTCCTGATCGACGCGATCGTCGCGCTCGTCGACCCGCGGGTGAGGTTCTGAGATGACCTCCACCGAGACCCCCGCCCCCCGACGCGGCCGCTCGTTGGTCCCGTCCGTGGTGCGGCAGAGCCACGGCCTGCAACGCTTCATGCTGCTGCTCGGCTTCGTGCTGATCCTCGGCTTCGTCGTGGTGGCCCTGCTGGCGCCCTGGATCGCTCCCTACGGCTTCAACGACGACCGCGGTGCCGACGGCGTCGTCTTCGGGGCCCAGCAGGCCCCGTCCGCCGCGCACTGGTTCGGCACGAACGTCAGCGGAACCGACGTCTTCTCCCGTGTCGTCTACGGGGCCCGCACCGCCGTCCAGGTGATCGTGCTCGCCGTGCTGCTCTCGTCGGTCGTGGGCGTGCCGCTGGGTCTCGTCTCCGGCTACGTCGGTGGCGTGCTCGACCGGGTCCTCGTGCTGGTGATGGACGCGCTCTACGCCTTCCCGTCGCTGCTGCTCGCGATCGTGGTCTCGATCGTGCTCTCCGGCGGCTCGAGCGGGGCCGTCGGCGGCATCCTCTCGGCTGCCATCTCGATCACGGTGATCTTCATCCCGCAGTACTTCCGGGTGATCCGCAACGCGACGCTCGCGGTCAAGGTGGAGCCGTACGTCGACTCGGCGCGGGTGGTGGGCGTCCGCACGCCGCGGATCATGTTCCGGCACATCTTCTCCAACGTCGCGCAGAACCTGCCGGTCATCGGCACCCTCAACGCCTCGGAGGCCATCCTGACCCTCGCCGGGCTCGGCTTCCTGGGCTTCGGCATCGAGCCCTCCGCAGCCGCGGAGTGGGGCTACGACCTCAACAAGGCACTGCCCGACGCCGGCAACAGCATCTGGTGGACGGGGTTGTTCCCCGGCCTCGCGATCGTGCTCATCGTGCTCGGCGTGACGCTCGTCGGGGAGAGCCTCAACGACATCCTCAACCCGCTGCTGCGCACGCGCGGCGGATCCACCACGTCGGCCGACGAGGCCGAGCTCGAGCAGATCGTCACCGACGAGGTCGAGCACGAGGGTGGCGACCCCGAGGTCGGCCTCACCCTTGCGGAGCGATCGGGGGACGGCGACCGGCGTTCGGTCGCGGCACTCTCCCTGCGCGATCTCGCCGTCTCCTTCCGCACCGACGCCGGGCCGGTGCGAGCGGTGCGGGGCATCGACCTCGATGTCGCGCCAGGTGAGGTGGTGGCCGTCGTGGGCGAGTCCGGCTCCGGCAAGTCGGTCAGCTCGCGAGCCGTGCTCGGGCTCCTGCCACGCACCGCGGAGGTCAGCGGCTCGGCACTGCTGCACGCCGAGGACGAGCATCCCCGTGAGCTCATCGGCCTCGGCGACAGGCAGCTGCGACCCATCCGAGGCGATGAGGTCTCGATGGTCTTCCAGGAGCCGTCGACGGCGCTCAACCCCGTCTACACGGTGGGCTGGCAGATCGTCGAGGGCCTGCAGGCCCACGGTGACCTCTCCCGCAGGCAGGCGCGGGCCCGCGCGATCGAGCTGCTCGACCTCGTCGGTCTGCCCGACCCCCAACACCGGGTCGACTACTCCCCCCCCCAGCTCTCCGGGGGGCAGAAGCAGCGCGTCGTCATCGCGATGGCCATCGCCTGCGACCCCGACGTGATCATCGCCGACGAGCCGACCACCGCGCTCGACGTCACGGTGCAGGCATCGATCCTGGACCTGCTGCTGTCGCTGCGGGACCGGCTCGGCACGGCGATCGTGCTCATCACCCACAACATGGGCGTGGTGGCCGACGTCGCGGACCGTGTGGCCGTCATGTACCGCGGCTCGCTCGTGGAGGAGGCGCCCGCGGCGCAGCTGTTCGAGCGGCCGGCGCACCCGTACACCCGTGCGCTGCTCGAGGCCGTCCCGCACCTCGGCCGCGCCGCTGGACCCCAGCCCGTCGACGAGGCGGGCGCCGGCGTGCGCGCCGGGGCCGCCCGCGTCGTGGCGGTACCCGGACGGGTAGGGCCGGCGGCCGTCCGCGCCCGCGAACG
>JBQGDU010000271.1:0-2027 GCA_052039245.1 Aeromicrobium sp.
CGACCTGGCCCAGGTCGAGACCGCACGCGACGCCGCCCTCGCCGAGATCGACGAGCGTGTCGCCGACGCCGAGGCCGACCGTGCGCTCGTGGTGGACCGGGTCCCGGACGACCTGCTCGCCCTCTACGACAAGGTGCGCGCGCAGTACGGCGGCCTCGGCGCCGCCGCCCTGCGCGCGCGACGCTGCGAGGGATGCCGTCTGGAGCTCAACGGCGCCGACCTCCGTGAGATCGCCACTCGTCCCGACGATGAGGTCCTGCGCTGCCCCGAGTGCAGCCGGATCCTCGTCCGCACCCCTGAGTCCGGACTCTGAGCGTGTCGACCCCGTCGCGGGTCGTCGTCGAGGCCGACGGCGGGTCGCGCGGCAACCCGGGCCCGGCGTCCTACGGAGCGCTGGTGCGCGACGCCGAGACCGGTGAGGTCATCGCCCAGCGTGGTGAGACCATCGGCACCGCCTCCAACAACGTCGCCGAGTACCGCGGCCTGGTGGCCGGTCTGGAGCTCGCCGCCGAGCATGCGCCCCATGCCGAGGTCGAGGTGCGGATGGACTCCAAGCTCGTCATCGAGCAGATGGCAGGCCGGTGGAGGATCAAGCATGACGACATGAGGAGGCTGGCCGCGCAGGCGCGCGAGCTGGCCGGTGCTGTCGCGACGTGGACGTGGGTGCCTCGCGCGGAGAACGGCGCCGCCGACGCGCTCGCCAACGAGGCGCTCGACGAGCAGGCGCGGACGGGTCGGTCCGCTGTCGTCGGCACGTCCGAGCGTTCGGTGCCGCAGGCCGAGCCGGACGCGGACGACCTCCTCGCGGAGGCACCCGTGACCAACGAGCAACGAACCAACCCGCTGCTGGGCTGGCGCGGGCGGATGCACGGAGAACCCACCACCCTCGTCCTGCTGCGGCACGGCGTCACACCCAACACGGTGCGCAAGCTGTTCTGCGGCTCGGGCGGCTCCGACCCCGGACTCAACAGCGACGGCGAGGCCCAGGCGGTCCGAGCGGCCGCATGGATCGACCGTCACCACGACGTCGACGCGATCGTCGCCAGTCCCTTGCGCCGAACGCAGGAGACGGCCGGGTTCGTGGCGCGTGAGCTGGGCCTCGACGTCGAGCTCGAGCCGGGCGTCGCCGAGGCCGCCTTCGGGGAGTGGGACGGACACTCCTTCGCCGAGATCATGGCCGACTGGCCCGACCAGCTCGATGCCTGGCTCGCCTCCACCGACGTGGCGCCGCCCGGGGGCGAGTCGTTCGACGCGGTCTACGAGCGGGCCGTCGAGGCACGGCGTCGCATCCTGCGCGACCACCCCGGCCGGACGGTGGTCGTGGTGAGCCACGTGACCCCGATCAAGATGCTGGTGCGCGAGGCCCTGGGTGCGCCGATGAGCGTCATCCACGCGATGGAGCTCGCTCCGGCCAGCATCACCACCATCGCCTGGTGGCCGGACGCCGTCCCCTCGCTCAAGAGCTTCTCGGTCGTCCCGGAGTAGCCGCCGTCGCGGTGACCTAGAGCTCTGCGACCACGACGTCGAGCTGGTTGCCGTCGCGCTCGACCGTCCAGCCGAGGTCGCCGAGCGCCTCGGCGAGAGAGCCGACGTCGTGCGGCTCGGCGCCCTCCTCGAGCAGCGCCTGGACGATGCGGCCCTTGGTGGCCTTGTTGAAGTGACTCACCACCGATCGCCTGCCGTCCGTCTCGTGGAGCACGCGGACGGTGGCGGTGCGAGCGGCGAGCTCTCCTTGGGGCTTGTGCAGGTTGACGTATGCCCCCGAGCGCAGGTCGACGAGCAGGCCGTCGCCGACGCGATCGGCCAGCTCCGGCCCGAGGACGGGACGCCACCGTCCCGCCACCGTGCCGATCCGGGGGAGCGTCACCGTTCCGGAGAGTCGGTAGGCCGGGATGTGGTCGCTCGGTCGCAGCAGGCCGAAGAGCGCGCTGCAGACCGCCACCGAGTCGTCGGCCCGCTTGCGGGCCGCGGGCGAGCGACCTGCCGGGTCCCACGCGGAGTAGAGGACGCCGGTGTACACCGCGTCG
>JBQGDU010000272.1:0-3006 GCA_052039245.1 Aeromicrobium sp.
GAGGAGATCTTCGAGGAGATCTCCCCGATCGAGGACTTCTCGGAGACGATGAGCCTGTCGTTCCGCGATCATCGCTTCGAGCCCCCGAAGTACTCCGTCGACGACTGCAAGGACCGCGACGTCACGTACGCCGCGCCGCTGTTCGTCACCGCCGAGTTCATGAACAACGAGACCGGTGAGATCAAGAGCCAGACGGTCTTCATGGGCGAGTTCCCGCTCATGACCGACAAGGGCACCTTCATCATCAACGGCACCGAGCGTGTCGTCGTCTCCCAGCTCGTGCGCTCCCCGGGCGTGTACTTCGAGCGCACGCCGGACAAGACGTCGGACAAGGACATCTACACCGCCAAGGTCATCCCCTCGCGGGGTGCCTGGCTGGAGTTCGAGGTCGACAAGCGTGACCTCGTCGGCGTGCGACTGGACCGCAAGCGCAAGCAGAGCGTCACCGTCCTGCTCAAGGCCCTCGGCTGGTCCGAGGCGCAGATCCTCGAGGAGTTCGGCCAGTACGAGTCCATCCGGCTCACCCTGGAGAAGGACAACGTCGCCGACCAGGACGAGGCGCTGCTCGACATCTACCGCAAGCTGCGTCCCGGCGAGCCGCCGTCGCGCGAGGCCGCGCAGACGCTGTTGGAGAACTACTACTTCAACGCCAAGCGCTACGACCTCGCCAAGGTCGGTCGCCACAAGATCAACCGCAAGATCGGTGTGGACGAGGCGTTCGACCAGCAGACGCTGACCATCGACGACATCGTCGCGACGATCAAGTACATCGTGGCGCTGCACGCCGGTGAGACCGAGCTGACCACCGCGTCGGGCGAGAGCATCGTCGAGGCCGACGACATCGACCACTTCGGCAACCGCCGCATCCGGACGGTCGGCGAGCTCATCCAGAACCAGCTCCGCACTGGTCTGGCCCGCATGGAGCGTGTCGTCCGCGAGCGGATGACCACGCAGGACGTCGAGGCCATCACGCCGCAGACGCTCATCAACATCCGTCCGGTCGTGGCGGCGCTGAAGGAGTTCTTCGGCACGAGCCAGCTGTCGCAGTTCATGGACCAGAACAACCCGCTCGCGGGCCTGACGCACAAGCGTCGTCTGAACGCCCTCGGCCCGGGTGGTCTGTCCCGTGAGCGTGCCGGCTACGAGGTCCGCGACGTCCACCCGTCGCACTACGGCCGCATGTGCCCCATCGAGACCCCCGAGGGTCCGAACATCGGTCTGATCGGGTCGCTCGCCTCCTACGGCCGCATCAACGCGTTCGGCTTCATCGAGTCGCCGTACCGCAAGGTCGAGAACGGCACCGTCACCGACCAGATCGACTACCTGGTCGCCACCGACGAGGACCGCTACATCATCGCGCAGGCCAACTCGGCGCTGAACGACGACGGCACCTTCGTCGACGACGCCGTCCTGGTCCGCCAGCGCGGCGGCGAGGCCGAGCTCCGCCCGGCCGACGAGGTCGACTACATGGACGTCTCGCCGCGGCAGATGGTCTCCGTGGCCACCGCGCTGATCCCGTTCCTCGAGCACGACGACGCGAACCGCGCGCTCATGGGCGCCAACATGCAGCGTCAGGCCGTCCCGCTCATCCGCAACGACGCCCCGCTCGTCGGCACCGGCATGGAGTTCCGTGCCGCCGTCGACGCCGGTGACGTGACCGTGGCCAAGAAGGCGGGTGTGGTCAAGGAGGTCTCGGCGGACGCCGTCGAGATCATGGAGGACGAGGGCACGTACACGACGTACCGCCTCGCCAAGTTCCGCCGCTCCAACCAGGGCACCTGCACCAACCAGCGTCCGCTCGTCCGCCAGGGCGACCGGGTCGAGGTCGGCTCGCCGCTGGCCGACGGTCCGTGCACCGACGACGGCGAGATGGCGCTCGGTGCCAACCTGCTCGTGGCCTTCATGCCGTGGCAGGGGCACAACTACGAGGACGCGATCATCCTCTCCCAGCGCATCGTGCAGGAGGACATGCTCACCTCGATCCACATCGAGGAGCACGAGGTCGACGCCCGTGACACCAAGCTCGGGCCCGAGGAGATCACGCGCGACATTCCGAACGTCAGCGACGAGATGCTCGCCGACCTGGACGAGCGCGGCATCATCCGCATCGGTGCCGAGGTCGGCAACGGCGACATCCTCGTCGGCAAGGTCACGCCCAAGGGTGAGACCGAGCTGACGCCTGAGGAGCGTCTGCTGCGCGCCATCTTCGGCGAGAAGGCCCGTGAGGTCCGAGACACCTCCCTGAAGGTGCCGCACGGCGAGTCGGGAACGGTCATCGGCGTCCGCGTGTTCAACGCCGAGGACGGCGACGAGCTGAGCCCCGGCGTCAACCAGCTGGTCCGCGTCTACGTGGCCCAGAAGCGCAAGATCTCCGACGGTGACAAGCTCGCCGGTAGGCACGGCAACAAGGGCGTCATCTCCAAGATCCTGCCGATCGAGGACATGCCGTTCCTGGAGGACGGCACGCCGGTCGACATCGTGCTCAACCCGCTGGGCGTGCCCGGCCGCATGAACGTCGGTCAGGTGCTGGAGACCCACCTCGGATGGGTGGCCAAGTCCGGCTGGGACATCGGCGACCTCAAGGACGAGTGGGCCGACCGGCTCCGTGCCATCGGCGCTGACCGCGCCCCTCAGGACTCCAACATCGCGACGCCCGTCTTCGACGGCGCCCGCGAGGACGAGATCCAGGGCCTGCTCGCCTCGACCCTGCCCAACCGCGACGGTGAGCGCATGGTCAACGAGGACGGCAAGGCGGTCCTGTTCGACGGGCGTTCCGGCGAGCAGTTCCCCGATCCGATCAGCGTCGGTTACATGTACCTGCTGAAGCTGCACCACCTCGTGGACGACAAGATCCACGCGCGCTCCACGGGTCCGTACTCCATGATCACCCAGCAGCCGCTCGGCGGTAAGGCCCAGTTCGGTGGCCAGCGCTTCGGTGAGATGGAGGTCTGGGCCCTGGAGGCCTACGGCGCCGCGTACGCACTGCAGGAGCTCCTGACGATCAAG
>JBQGDU010000273.1:0-6742 GCA_052039245.1 Aeromicrobium sp.
CCGGCGCACGTCGACGTCGACGCCCAGCAGCCGCAAGGTCTCGGCGGCGAGACGGCGCTGCCGGGCCGCGTCGACCGTCCCGGTCCGTGAGCGGAGCTCTCGGCCGAGGACGACGTTGTCGGCCACGGTGAGGTCACCGGCCAGCTGCGCGTGCTGGTAGATGATCGCGATGCCGGCCTCGCGCGAGGTGCGGGGGGTGAACGCGGGGTACTCCCGGCCCCCGACGACGATGGTGCCGCCGTCGGGGGCCTGGGCGCCGGTGATGCAGCCCAGCGTCGTCGACTTTCCGGCCCCGTTCGGGCCCAGGAGTGCATGAATCTGGCCAGGCGCGAAGGTCAGGTCGATGCCCTTGAGCACCGCGTTTCCTCCGAAGGCCTTGGTCAGTCCGTGAATCTCGAGCGGGGTCGTCATGTCGATGTCACCAGTTCCCTGTGTTCTCAGCCCTCGAACTGCGCGATGAGCTCGTCGAGGCGTGCCTTGTCGTCGACCTTGGCGAGCTCGACCGCTGACTCGCTGTCGGTCTCGCCCTCGCCCGTGATGGCGGCGATGGACGTGTCGATGATCGACTGGGCCAGGTCCTCGAGGAGGATGGCTGCGGACGCGCGGTACGCGCCGCCGTCCTTGACGGCCTCGAGACCCTCGATGTTGCCGTCCTGCCCGGCGATGTAGACCTCGTCGGAATCGATGCCGGCGTTCGTGAAGGCGCGAAGAGCGCCGAGCGCGGCATCGTCGTTCAGTCCGATGAAGACGCGCAGATCAGGGTGCTCGAGCAGCGTCGCCTCGGCGATCTGGAGACCACAGGCCTGGTCGAGGCACTCCTGGTACGACACCACCTCGATGCCCGCCTCGGGCAGGAGCTGATGGGGGATCTCGAAGCGACCCTTGAAGCCGACGAGGGGGCTCTTGGTGACCGCGGCGGTGATGTCACCGTCCGGATGTGTCTCCTCTGCCCAGGCAATGGCGTCCTCGGCGAGCATCGTGCCGCTGGCGTCGTTGTCGAAGCCGACGGATCCGTCAGAACCCTCGGTGGGTCCGGCGTAGGTCAGCCACTTGGTGCCCTGGGCCTGGGCCTGAGTCTTCAGGCTCTCGGCCGAGGCATCGTCGACCGGCAGGACGACGATGGCGTCGATCTGCTGTGCCACCCAGCTCTCGAGCGTCGCTCGCTGGTTCTCCAGGCTCTCGCCCTGAGTGTTGTCCAGCAGCACCTCGACACAGTTCTCGGTGGAACCGAGTCGTTCCACGGTGGACTTCAACGCCTTCACGAACGCGGCTTGTCCGCTCGGATGGCTGAAGCCGATCGTGTAGTTCTCCTCGCAGTCGGCGTTGCTTCCGCCGCTGCTGTCACCGCTGCCGCACGCCGTCAGGGCGAGCGCAGCAGCCATCGTGCCGGCGAGCCCGAGTCGTGTCGCCCAGTTCCTTCGCACCATCTCTATCTGCTTCCTCCGGGGGGATCGCCTGAGTCGGCACCGTGTGAGGGCTGCTCATCAGACGTCTGACAACTGGACTGTAAAGGGACGCGAGGGCGATCGTCTAGGGAATCGACGATTTTGATCTATCTGAAATAAGAAGGAAACAGGATCTTGTGCGCTCGGGTGGTTCTGCGGTATTTGTCAGACAAGCAGTCTGCTTACGGACCCATTGCGGTCGGGTCTCGGCGTGACCGCCAGGAGGCGTCGGGAGCGCCCGGCGTCCCGGTGCTGCTCGCCTCGAGTCGTCGCGCGCGTCGATCGCCTGACGGGCCTGAGGGCTCAGATGCTCCTCGAGCTCTCGAGGCTTCGGTGGGTGCAGGCGCCGGTGTCGCACCCGCTGTCGTGTGGTCGCTCGCGCGCAGGCGGTCCGATTGACATGTTCGAACAGATGTTCGATCATGATGGGATGGTCGCGCCCCTTCCCTCCGAGATCCCTCAGGGTGCGGCGCGGGGCAGGCCGGTGCTGGAGGTGGTGGCGGACCTGAGGCGCCAGGTCGACCGCCTCCAAGGGCGGCCGACGGCCGAGCCGGTTCCCGTCCACCCAGGGCTGCGCGGTCTGCTCTCGATGCAGGCGGGCGGGGTGTACACCGTCGACGCCGCCAGCCTGGCCCTGCTGATGCTGGCCGGTCCCTCGGCGCACGGGGCCTGGTGCGGCGTCGTCGGAGCACCGGAGCTCGGAGTGGAGGCGGCCGTCGCGTTGGGTGTCGACCCAGCGCGGACCGTCGTGGTGCCCGAGCCGGGGGAGCGGTGGCTGGAGGTCACGGCCGCCCTCGTCGACGTCCTCGCCCTGGTGGTGGTGCGCCCGCCCACGACGGTGCGAACCGGCGACGCCTCGCGGGTCGCGGCCAGGTTGCGTAGTCGCGGGTCGGTCCTCGTCCCGTGGGGGGAGTGGCCGGGAGCGGATGCCCGACTGGGGCTCTCGAACGTCCGGTGGAGCGGGGTCGGTCGCGGTCACGGGCACCTGCAGGCCCGGCAGGCCACCGTCGCGGTGCGTCGGGGGGACGCTCCGGCGCGTCGCCGTTCCCTGTGGCTGCCTGCCCCGGACCTCTCGGTGCGGGCGGTGGAGGACGAGGCGGCGTCGGCACCCGGTCCCGCTGCTCCTGCGGCGGCTCGTGTGTCGGACGCCGGCGCACGGAGCGCCTGATGCGCACGCTCGTGGTGTGGTGCCCGGACTGGCCGGTCATGGCAGCCCTCGCCGACCACGCACCGGGGACGCCCGTTGCGGTCCTGGAGGGTCATCAGGTGCTGGCGTGCTCGCCCGGGGCCCGAGCCGAGGGCGTACGCCGGGGGATGCGGCGTCGTGACGCCCAGTCGCGCTGCCCCGAGCTCGTGCTGGCCGAGCATCGGCCCGAGGTCGACGCGCGCGCCTTCGAGGAGGTGCTCACAGCGGTCGAGGAGCTGAGCGCGGGCGTCGCACCCCTCCGTCCGGGTCTGTGTGCCGTGCGGGTGCCGAGCCGGTTCTACGGCGGGGAGGACGAGGCGGCGGCCGTGGTCGCGGAGCGGCTGGTCTCCCTCGGGGTGTGGGACGTCCGGCTCGGGGTCGCGGACTCGGTGTTCGCCGCGGAGCAGGCGGCACGGCGCGCTGCCGCGCAGGACTGCGTCGTGGTGCCGTCCGGGCAGGGACGAGCCTTCTTGGCCGAGCTCCCCGTCGAGGTGCTGGAGGATGCCGAGCTGGTCGACCTCCTGCGCCGTCTCGGCCTCTCGACCCTCGGCGCCTTCGCCTCGCTGCCGGCTCCCGACGTCCTCACCCGGTTCGGGGGACGCGGGGCGATGCTGCACCGACTGGCGCGAGGAGACGAGCCCCGCCCCGTCGGGCGTCGCGAGGTGCCGCCGGAGCTGCACGCGCAGGTGGTCTTCGAGCCGCCCTTGGAGAACGTCGAGGCCATCGCGTTCAGCGTCCGCAGCACGGCGGAGGAGTTCGTGACCGGACTCGCCGAGCACGGGCTCGTCTGCACCGGGGTGCGCGTCGAGGCCGACGTCGACGGTGTGGTGGCGTCGTCACGCTCGTGGCTGCACCCGCGATGGTTCGGCACCACCGACCTCGTCGACCGGGTGCGCTGGCAGCTGGAGGGGCTGGGCGGAGAAGTTCCGACGGTGCCGACCACCGGCGAGCTCGCCCCACCCGGTGAGGGTCGGGTCCCCGCCGGGGGCGCCTCCCGTGAGCGCAGCTGGGGGTCCCCCCGCGAGGGACGAGTGGGGGCGTGGGGCTGGGCGGGAGTGGACGCCCTCCGGTTCGTCCCCGACGTCGTGGAGTCGTTGTCCGAGCACGCCGACCCGCTGTTCGGACCACGACCGGACGATCGGGTCGAGCGAGCGGTGGCCCGGGTGCAGGGGATGGTCGGGCACGAGGGCGTCGTCCAGGTGAGGGTGCAGGGAGGTCGCTCGCCGGCGGCGCGTCGAGGGAGCACGCCGTGGGGCGAACGTCCGTCGGGCGAACGTCCGGTCCAGGCGCCCTGGCCGGCAGCGGTGCCCGAGCCCGCGCCGGCCACGGTCTTCTCGGTCCCGCGGGTGGCGCGCGTGGTGGGTGCCGCGGGTCAGGTGGTCGGGGTCGACGGTCGAGGGGCGATCAGCTGTGAGCCGGTGCGGGTGTGCTCGGCGGAGGGGGAGCCGTGGCAGCAGGTGGCGTCCTGGGCCGGACCGTGGCCCGTCGACGAGCACTGGTGGGACGAGATGTCGGCCCGCCGGATGGCCCGCTTCCAGGTGGTCGGCGTCGACGGCACCGCGTGGCTCATGCTCGTCGAGAACGGCCGCTGGTGGACCGAGGCCCGCTATGACTGACTGCCAGCGGGGGCGGGGGCGGCGCTGATGGGGTGGAACAACCCGGACGTGCCGTGGCGGGAGCTGGAGGCCCGGCTGTCGGGCACGCCGCTGCACTCCCTGCCCGCCGATGGTCGGTTCCCCGGCTCTGCCGATGGTCGGTTCCCCGACGGGGGCGACGGACCGGCGTTCAGCCGCAAGCGCGCGCGGTACGTCCCGCCCGACGGCGGTGCCGGGGAGGAGGCGGCGTGCAGCACCGTGCCGTATGCGGAGCTGCACTGCCACAGCGACTTCAGCTTCCTCGACGGAGCCAGCTCGCCGGAGGCGCTCGTGGAGCAGGCCGTGGAGCTCGGCCTGACCTCGTTGGCCCTCACCGACCACGACGGCCTCTACGGTGCCGCTCGCTTCGCCGAGGTGGCGCAGTCGTACCCCGGGCTCTCGACGGTCTTCGGGGCCGAGCTCTCGCTCGGCCTGAGGAGTCCCCAGGTCGGCGTCCCCGACCCCGAGGGCAGCCACCTGCTGGTGCTGGCCCGTGGAGTGGAGGGGTACCACCGACTCGCCGGAGCCATCACCGAGGCGCAGCTCGCCGGTGACGAGAAGGGCCGGCCCGTCTACGACCTCGAGCACCTCGCGGAGGTCGGGCGGGGGTACTGGCACGTCCTCACAGGCTGTCGCAAGGGACTCGTCCGCCAGGCTCTCGCCGACGGCGGCGCTCCGGCAGCGTCCCGGGCCCTGCGCCGCCTGGTCGAGCTCTTCGGCCCCGAGCACGTCGATGTCGAGCTCATCGACCACGGCCAGCCCACCGACTCCGCCGTCAACGACGCCCTCGGCGCCCTCGCCACCGACCACGGGCTGCCCGTCGTCGCCACCGGCAACGTGCATGCTGCCGTTCCGACCCGGGCCCGGCTGGCCCAGGTGATGGCGGCCGTACGGGCCCGTCGGTCGCTGGGCGAGATGGACGGCTGGCTGGCCGCGTCGGGTCAGGCCTATCTGCGCTCGGGCGAGGAGATGACCCGACGCTTCGCGCGGTACCCGGGCGCCGTGACGCGCTCGCTCGAGATCGCCACCGACCTCGCCTTCGACCTGCGCAGGGCAGCCCCCCGGCTGCCGCTCAACGACGTCCCCGCCGGCCAGACGCCCATGAGCTGGCTGCGGGAGCTGGTCCGTCGTGGTGCCGACGAGAGGTACGCGCACGACCGCGAGAACGCCGAACGCCGTCTGCAGCGTGAGCTCGCGGTCATCGAGGAGAAGGGCTTCGCCGGGTACTTCCTGATCGTCCACGACATCGTCGCCGAGGCCCGCCGCCGCGGCATCCTGTGCCAGGGTCGTGGCTCGGCGGCCAACTCCGCCGTGTGCTTCGCGCTGCGCATCACCGCCGTCGACTCCATCCGCTACGACCTGCCGTTCGAGCGCTTCCTCTCCGCCACCCGCGACGAGGAGCCGGACATCGACGTCGACTTCGACGCCGGTCGACGCGAGGAGATCATCCAGTGGGTCTATGACACCTACGGGCGGCGCAACGCCGCGCAGGTCGCCAATGTCATCAGCTATCAGCCCAAGTCGGCGGTGCGCGACGTCGCCAAGGCGCTCGGGTACTCCGTGGGTCAGCAGGACGCGTGGAGCAAGGGCATCGAGTCGTGGCGCACGGTCGAGGCGAGCGACGTGAGCATCCCGCCGCTCGTCGTCGATCTCGCCACCCAGCTGCTCAAGACGCCTCGCCACCTGGGCATCCACTCCGGCGGCATGGTGCTCACCGAGCGGCCCGTGGGCGAGGTGGTCCCGATCGAGCGGGCCCGGATGGAGAACCGCACCGTCTTGCAGTGGGACAAGGACGACTGCGCATGGATGGGCCTGGTTAAGTTCGACCTCCTGGGGCTCGGCATGCTCGGCGCCATCCAGCGCACCTTCGACCTCGTGGCCGAGCGGACGGGGGAGCAGTGGGACCTCGCGAGCATCCCCGGCGAGGAGCCCGCGGTCTTCGACATGCTGTGCCGGGCGGACTCCGTCGGTGTCTTCCAGGTGGAGAGTCGGGCACAGATCGGCACGTTGCCGAGACTGCGGCCCCGCTGCTTCTACGACCTCGTCATCGAGATCGCGCTCATCCGCCCCGGCCCCATCCAAGGCGGTGCCGTGCATCCCTACGTCCGTCGTCGGCTCGGCAACGAGCCGGTCACCTACCTGCACCCCGACCTCGAACCGGTGCTCGAACGGACGCTGGGGGTTCCGCTGTTCCAGGAACAGCTCATGCAGATCGCCATGACGGTGGGCGACTGCACCGGCGACGACGCCGACCTGCTGCGTCGCGCCATGGGGTCCAAGCGCGGTGTGGAGAAGATCGAGCGGCTGCGCGACAAGCTCTACACCGGGATGCGCCGCCGTGGCATCGACGACGCGACGGCCGACGTCATCTACGCCAAGATCCAGGCGTTCGCGAACTTCGGGTTCGCCGAGAGCCACGCCCTGAGCTTCGGGCTGCTGGTCTACGCCAGCTCGTGGCTCAAGCTGCACTTCCCGGC
>JBQGDU010000274.1:0-2041 GCA_052039245.1 Aeromicrobium sp.
GACCGACGAGATGGGCGTCGGCGGCGCGGTCCAGGTCATCGAGGTCCCACCCGAAGTGGGCGGCGATGGGCGCGGCGAACAGGGCGGCGTCACCGACTCGGCCGGTGATGACCACGTCGGCACCCTGCTCGAGGGCTGAGCGGGTGGCCTCCGTGCCCAGGTAGGCGTTGGCCGACACGATCCGGTCACCGAGGTCGGCCACGGTGAGGTCAGTGCCGCTGATCCGCGCGGCGGGATCCAACCGAGACTTGACGTCATCACCGGTGACGGCGGCGACGCTCGTTCCATCGAGCCCGAGGTCCCGGGCCAGGCCCAAGGCGGCCTGGGCAGCCCCGAGCGGGTCCGCCGCACCGGCGTTGGTGACGATCGTCGTCCTCTGGTCCTCGGCGGGCACGAGGAGGTGACCGAGCCGCTCGAGCAGGCGAGGATCGTACCCGACCCGCCCCTCGTCGATGGACTGCTGCGCCAGTCCGATGGTGCGCTCGGCCAGGCACTCGAGCACGAGCACGTCGAGCCCCGCTCGTTCGATGAGTATCGAGGCCGGCTCCAGGCGGTCACCCGCGAAACCTGTACCTGCACCGATCTTGAACGTCTTCACGGGCGTCGGACTCCTTCCCAGACTGCAGCGAGCCGATCGGCCTCGATGGCCTCACCCCAGTCGTCGCCGATCCGGACCGCGCCCGGTGCGGTCGACTGCTCGTCGTGCACGAGAGCGCGAAGGATCATGGCGATCATCCGGTCGCCCGGAGTGTGTCCGCGGCCGAAGATCGCGGGGAGGTCG
The DNA here is from genome assembly GCA_052039245.1 of Aeromicrobium sp. GTDB lineage: Bacteria > Actinomycetota > Actinomycetes > Propionibacteriales > Nocardioidaceae > Aeromicrobium. Next base: position 782 of record JBQGDU010000274.1, read on the forward strand.
GCTCCGTGGCCCGCCGGCCTTCCTGCTTCGCGCCCGATGTCCAGCAGGACGCTGCTCCCTCTTGCAGACTGTTGGGCCGCGTGGGTGCGGGCAGCCGGCATGCGCCAGATGTAGTCGCTCAGGAGGCGTTGACGCGCGTACCAGAGGTCGGCGTGTGCATAGGCGGTCGTCAGTCTGTCCCGCGCCGGTCCAGGATCGGTGATCCGGGCGATGTCGCCGGCCACCTCGTCCTTGGAGGCGGGCGTGCTGGATCTGGCACGAAGAGCATCCGCCTCGTCCACCGTCGCCGAGAGCAGCACGGACGTGGACGCGAGACGGCCACGGGTGATCAGCTCCAGGGGGTGTTCGGGAACCACCGGGTGGGGGGCGTCGGTGTCCAGGACGACACCGAAGGCGACGGGCTCAGGTGCGTTGCGAAGGCCGATGTCCGTCGCGATCGTCGCCTGCTGTGCCTCGAGGACGTCGTCGACGGGGAGATCGATGGCGGCGTCGGGTCGATCGAGGACTCCCAGACGTTCCAGGAGGTCATCACCTCGGTGCCGCGCGCCGGCCTGCGAGGCCACACGGGAGGCCGACCCGGAGAACGCGGCGAGTCCGCGGAGCGACGGGGCGCCCTCGGCGACCGCGACAGCGGTCGCGAGGAAGCCTCCAGCGGACTGCCCGGCGAGCGTGATCGCCCCCGGGTCCCCGCCGAAGCGTTCGATGTTGCGCTCCACCCACGCGAGCGCGGCGAGCACGTCGCGAACACCGAGATTCGTGGCATCGGCGAGCCTGCCCCCGTGGTGAGCCAGCGAGGCGAAGCCGAAGGCCCCGACCCGGTAGTTCACCGTCACGACGACGGACTCGGTGTTGTCGGCGAGCGCGTGCCCGTCGTACTCGGGTTGCGACGCTGCGCCGTGCTCGAACCCGCCTCCGAACAACCACACGAGTACGGGCAGGCCCGATCGTCCCGTCGGCGCCCAGACGTTGAGGAAGAGACAGTCCTCGGACGGTGGCGCGCCGAGGTTGATGCCGTCCGTGACGGGTTGCGGGGGAGCCGCGCCGAACGACCCCGCGCCGGGCGTCCCCGGATGCTCCAGGGCGTGGGGACGAGGCGCGGCGAAGCGATGGTCGATGGTGGCGAAGCGGATGCCACACCAACCGGTGACACGTTCGGTCACGTGATCACCGCGGCCTCGAGCGTCGGCACCGACGCGAGCAGCTGTCTGGTGTAGTTATGAGCGGGGGACTCGAAGACCGACGTCGTGACGCCACGCTCGA
>JBQGDU010000275.1:0-1523 GCA_052039245.1 Aeromicrobium sp.
CCGAGGTCGGCCAGCAGCTGGCTGGCCGACGGGCCCTGCAGGAAGTGGGTGAAGCTGATCACCCGGAGGCCGGTGAGCACGGGCTGGTCCTGTCTGTGGAGGGAACGGTCGATGAGAGGGGCGATGCGGGCTCAGAAGACGCCCGTGCGCACCTGGAACTTGCTGGGCTTGCCGTAGAGGGGCATGTCGCGCTCGGTCCAGTCGGCGACCCAGTCGATCATCCGCTCGAGGGGAACCACGGGGTTCCCGAGCTCGGCGGCTGCGCGGTCGCAGTTGACGTAGAGCACGCTGTCGCGTTCGTCACCCTCGAACACCGGCTCGATGCCGAACCGGCGACCGAACTCCTCGGCCACGCGGCGCACGCTCACGCACTCGGGCCCGCCGATGTTGATGGGCGTCGCGGGCGTCTCGCAGTGACGCAGCAGGCGCACGAAGTGGTTGATCGCGTCGCCCTGCCACTGGATGTTGACGTTGCCGGTGGCGAGCGGGATCGGCGTGCCGGTGCGCACCCAGTTGGCGATCTCCTGGAGCACGCCGTACCGCATGTCGATCGCGTAGACGAAGCGCACGATGCGCCCCGGCGTCTGGTGCAGCCGCGAGAAGTACTGGAACGTGCGCTCGCGACCCACGACGGAGTTGGCGTACTCACCGGGCCGGGCGAGGGGCGGTGCGTCTTCGTCGACGCCGCCCCGGCGCGGGTCGCTCCACGGGTAGACGTGGATCGTCGAGAGCGCGACGATGCGGCTGTCGCGGAACGCCTCGGCCACGTAGCCGGGGACGAGCGTGTTCATCGCCCAGAGGAAGTCCTCGCGGCCGCGGAAGTCGAACTTGAGCCCCGCCATGTAGATGACGTTCGGGAGCTTGGGGAGGGCCTCGACGGCATCCCTGTCGAGCAGGTCGGCGGTGATCGCCTCGACGCCGTGCTCCTCGAGGTACTCGCGAGAGCCGGCATCGCTGAACCGGGCGACACCGACGACGCGCTTATGGGGCGCGGCGCGCTTGATGAGGCGGGCGAGGCCGAGGCCCATCTTGCCCGCGACGCCGAGCACGATGATGTCACCGTCGAGCTCGGCCAGGTCGGCGACGGTCGCGGAGGTGGGCCGGGAGAGGAACTCATCGAGGGCGTCGACGTCGTCGAAGCGCTCCGGGAGCGGATCGACGTCGAGCAGTGGCGACGGATGCGGTGCGGTCATCGGGTCTTCCTTCTGGGTCACGAGAGCCACGCGGCTCGGTGCGCGGTGACGAACTCGTCGTCGGTGAGATGGGGGTACGCGGCCTGCACGCGCGTGATGTCGTCGCTCTGGCCGGGCGAGAGGGTCTCGTTCTCGTCGAGGCACCAGGTGCCCTCGAGGAGGCCCTGGCGGCGCAGCACTTCGTGCACGCCCGTGATGCAGCCGGCGAAGTCGTTGATCGCGTCGTAAACGGCGCGGTTGGCGTCGGTCACCTGGCTGTCGAGAGCCAGCAGCGAGAGGGGCACGGTGCCGTCGGCTCCGGCATCCCGCAGGCGTTCGAAGAGCTCGACA
>JBQGDU010000276.1:0-5072 GCA_052039245.1 Aeromicrobium sp.
TCCACAGGTAGGGGTCCGTACCCGACCGCTCGGCGCCCATGGAGACGCCGTGCCCGAGCTTGCCGAGCTTCATGTGGCCGGTCACGGTGCCGGAGTAGCTCATCCGGGTCACGGCGAGCTCGCCCGTCGTGCCAAGGAGGAGGGCGTCGCGCTCGATGAGCTGTCGGTCACGCCGGAGCAGGTGGCCGGCGTCCAGAAGCTCATCGACGACGGTCGGGTCAACGACAAGCTTGCCCGGCAGGTGCTCGACGGCGTCCTCATGGGTGAGGGCTCTCCCGAGGAGGTCGTCGCCTCCCGCGGTCTGGAGGTCGTCTCCGACGACGGCGCCCTCGGGGCCGCCGTCGACGCCGCCATCGAGGCCAACCCGGACGTGGCGGAGAAGATCCGCGGTGGCAAGGTGCAGGCCGCCGGAGCGCTCATCGGTGCCGTCATGAAGGAGATGAGGGGTCAGGCCGACGCGGGCCGTGTCCGTGAGCTGATCCTCGAGAAGCTCACCTGAGGCTCCTCGCCGCCCTCGTGGACCACCCGTTCAGCACCGGTCGACGAGGGCGAGGAGCTCCTGACGCACGATCTCCGGCTCCTCCAGCGGGATGAAGTGCGTGGCGTCGAGCTGCAGGAAGCGCGATCCTGCGACGCGGTCGGCCGCTGTGCGCATGGCCGCTGCGCTCGTGAGCAGGTCTCGCCGGCCCGCCACGAACGTCGTGGGGACGTCGATCCCGGACAGGGACACCCGCGCGTGCTCGGAGACACCCAGGGCGAGGCGCGCGTACCAGGCGGGATGGGTGGAGCAGAACTCCGCGACCATGGCCTGCACGTCGGCGGTGTCCGCACGCTTGTCGATCGCTCCGGTCTGCTGCAGCAGGCGGGTCGTCGTCCGTGTCCAGGGGATGCGTCGGGTGATTGGGGCCTCCACGTGTCCGGCCACGGTGGTGGCACGCGCCAGCGCCACCATGAACGGTCGCGACAGCAGGCTCGGAACGTGCCACGGCGCGAGCATCGTGGAGAACGTGTCGCCGGGAACACCGGCCACGGCGAGGATTCCCTCGACCCGCTCGGGGTGCCGGTACGCCAGCTCGAAGGCCACGGTCACGCCCGCGGACCACGAGGCGACGACGGCCGACTCCAGCCCGGCATCGTCCATGACGGCGATCGCGTCCTCGACGAAGGCGTCGAGATCGACCCGGCCGTCGCGGGGTCGTTGCGACCCACCCACGCCGCGGTGGTTCCAGGACGTGATGTTCACGCCGCACGCCGGCGACAGCAGGCCCGGCCAGGACTGGGGATGGGTGCCGAGCCCGTTCGACAGCAGGACGCGTGGGCCGTCGGCGTCGTTGGTCCAGCCCCGTAGTCGAGTGCCGTCGGCGCTGCGGACCTCGTGGTACCTGACGTGGGCTGTGGTGGTCACGAGCGGGCATTCTGCCACGGACGATGGCAGGGTCGGAGAGGTTCCGTAGTCTTCTGCCCATGGTCCTGCCCGAGCCGACGCGGCCCCGCACGGCCGACCTGGTGCTCGAGGGCGGGGGAGTCAAGGGCATCGCCCTGGTCGGTGTCGCCACGGCGCTCGACGAGGCCGGTTGGCGCTTCGCCCGAGTGGCCGGGTCGTCGGCCGGCGCCATCGTCGGCGCGGTGATCGCCGCGATGCAGCAGGCAGGGGAGTCGATGTCGAGGGTCGACGACATCATGCGCACGCTCGACTACGGCGACGTGCTCGATCGCCGCCGCGGCGGCCGGGCGTTGCAGTGGTGGCCCCGCGGCGCCGACGCCTGGGGCATCCTCTTCCACCTCGGCATGTACCGCGGCCACCACCTCACGCAGTGGGTGCGCGGCGTCCTGCAGGACCTGGGCGTCCGCACCTTCGACGATCTCGCCTTCGACGACCCCGGTTCCTCCCTGCCCCCGGAGCGCTCCTACCGTCTCGTGGTCACCGCGAGCGACCTGTCCCGGCAACGCCTGCTGTACCTGCCGTGGGACCTGGACGCCTACGGGGTGCCGGTGGAGCGGCTGTCGGTCGCTCGAGCGGTCCGGGCGTCCGCGGGGATCCCCTTCATGTTCGAGCCCGTGCGCATGAAGGGACGGCACGGCATGTCGACACTCGCCGACGGCTCGTTGCTGCGCAGCTACCCCATCGAGATCTTCGACCGCACCGACGACCAGCCGTCGCGCTGGCCCACCATCGGGGTGCGGCTGTCCTCCCCGGCGAGCGAGCGGGCGCCGGCCACTGCGGTCACGGGGCCGATCTCCCTGCTGCGCAGCCTCGTCCACACGACCGTCGACTCCACGCAGGTGCGTCACGTGAGCGACCCGGCAGACGTGAGCCGGAGCATCTTCGCCAAGCCCCGAGGCGTGAGCTGGACCGACTTCGACCTCACGTCCGAGCAGCAGCAGAGCCTGTTCGAGGCCGGTCACGCCGCCGGCCGACGCTGGGTGGCCGAGAATCCCGACGGTCCACCGCCGCGGAGTCCCGACGCCGGAGCCATCGACGTCGGCTGACCACGCCGCGTGTCGTAGGCTCGGTGCAGCATCGCGTGCGGGTGACGGTCAGCGTCACGCATGGAGGTGCCGGACACGAGAGGGGACGTCATGAGGACTTCCCTGTCGCCGCTCCCTCGTGACTGAGGGCGGCGAGACCGTCAGGATCATCGCCTGGCACGAGCAGATGAGACGGACCCACACCCGTCTGCGCGCGGCGCTCGACGTCGTGCGGGAGGCGGCGGAGGCCGGGCACCACGTTCCGGGCCCCGAGCGGGAGCTCCTGCTCTACTGCCACGGGTTCTGCCAGGCGCTGAGCGGGCACCACAGCGGTGAGGACCGGTTGCTGTTCCCAGAGCTGGTCCGACGTCGACCGGAGCTCGCCCAGGTGGTCCGAGCCCTGGAGCAGGACCACTCGATGATCGAGCACCTGCTGCTCGGGTTGCGTCACGCCCTCGACTCCGGGGAGGACGCTGCGACCCTCGGGGGCCACGTCGAAGGAGTCTCCGCCGTCATGGAGTCGCACTTCCGCTACGAGGAACGAGCACTCCTGGGCCCCCTGGCGGCGCTGGCGGGTGAGGAGGGGGTCGGTCTCACTCCCCGGGATGCCCTCGGCCCCCTGGCCCCGTGACGTCCCTCAGTGCTCGAGACGGTGACGCAGTGCTGCGACGAAGGTATCCGCGCCGGTCTCGGTGTGCTGCAGGAAGAACGACGGCTCGGTGAGCTCGAGCTCCATCAGGCGCAGGTCACCGTCCGGTCCCGTGACGACGTCGACACGGGCGTAGAGCGGCTCGGTGCGGAGGATCCGACGGACCGTGGCCACGACCTCCTCGGCGAAGGCCACCTGTTCGGGGGACGGTCGACGTGCTCGGATGTCCTCCTTGAGTTCGGGCAGCTCGCGGGGGTCGTCGTCGGTGGTCAGGAGGGCTCCCTTGCGGAACGCGTGGGAGAAGCGGCCCCCGAAGAGCAGGAGCCCGGTCTCACCGTCGGTGTCGACGGCGTCCACGTACGGCTGCGTCATCGTGGGTCGTCCTGCATCGAGCAGGCGTCGACCGTGCTGGAGCGCCCGCGCCGGGTCCCGCCATCGAGCGGTGTCCGCCGACCCGGCGGAGATCGTCGGCTTGACCACCCACTCCGCGGCCGTCGGCAGGTCGGACTCCTCGCGGACCGACCACGCCGTCGGCACGATCGGCACGCCGGCCGTCTCGAGCTCTCGCAGGTACTGCTTGTCGGTGTTCCACCGGATGGTCGCGACGTCGTTCGCGAGCCGGGGCACGCGTGCGGCCCAGTCGAGGAACTCCTCGCGGCGGGGGACGTAGTCCCAGCAGGAACGGACCACCACGAGGTCGTAGGCGTCCCAGTCGACGTCCGGGGCGTCCCAGACGACGGTCTCGCTCTCGAGTCCGGCCCGAGTGGCGGCCGCGGTGAGGTCGGTGAGGTCGGGGTCGTCGAGGTAGTCGGCGCCGGCGGCCCAGGCGATGCGAGGCATGACCTCACGGTAGCGGTCGATGAAGTGCTGGAGTTCGCCGCTTGCCCGGTGAAGGCTCAGGCTTCATCACGAGGAGCTGAGGACTCAGGCTTCATCGAGCCGAGGACGTCCTCGTCAGCAGCTCCGTCAGCTGAACCCTCGCGCTGGTGCCGGTCGTCGTGTTCTGAGTTCCGGGTCTGCCGAGGCGAGTGCTGAGGTCCACCTGATCGAGGACGGCCCGGACGCGGTCGTACTCTTGTCCCATGTCCAGCGAGACCCCCGATCGCCCGCGAGACGCCACCGATCCCGGCGTCGACATCAAGCCCCGTAGTCGTGACGTCACCGACGGTCTGGAGAAGACTGCCGCGCGCGGCATGCTCCGCGCCGTCGGCATGGGTGACGACGACTGGGTGAAGCCACAGATCGGCGTCGCGTCCAGCTGGAACGAGATCACGCCGTGCAACCTCTCGCTCGACCGGCTCGCCAAGGCGGTCAAGACCGGGGTCCACGAGGGCGGCGGGTACCCGCTGGAGTTCGGCACGATCTCCGTCTCCGACGGCATCAGCATGGGCCACGAGGGCATGCACTTCTCCCTCGTGAGCCGTGAGGTCATCGCCGACTCCGTGGAGACGGTCATGATGGCCGAGCGCCTCGACGGATCGGTCCTGCTCGCTGGCTGCGACAAGTCGCTACCCGGAATGCTCATGGCCGCCGCGCGGCTCGACCTCGCCAGTGTCTTCCTCTACGCGGGCTCGATCATGCCGGGCAACGTCGACGGCAAGGACGTCACGATCATCGACGCCTTCGAGGCAGTCGGGGCCTGCATGCGCGGTCTCATCACGCGGGACGAGGTCGATCGCATCGAGCGTGCCATCTGCCCGGGCGAGGGCGCGTGCGGCGGCATGTACACCGCCAACACCATGGCGTCCGCCGCCGAGGCACTCGGGATGAGCCTGCCCGGCTCGGCCGCGCCGCCCGCGCCGGACCGCCGACGCGGTCGAAGTCGGTCCACACGAAGCGACCGAACGGCTTCATGTCGGCCCGGTGAGGGACCGTGCGCCCGATGCGGGTGAAGTCGTCCAGGGTCAGGTCGACCTCGGCCTCGCGCGCGATGGCCAGCAGGGGGAGGACGGCG
>JBQGDU010000277.1:0-9541 GCA_052039245.1 Aeromicrobium sp.
GGGAACGGCCACACAGTCCGGCGTCACCCGCCCTTCCGGACGCCGATCAGCCCGGACGCCGAGCACCCCCACCCATGGACCGGGGCCCGACACCAAGCGGTGTCGGGCCCCGGTTCGGGGTGCGCCGTCGGCGCGGAGTCGAGCGTCAGGGGCGCTTGCCGTGCTCCGAGGTCGCGACGGTCCAGGCGCGGGCCTGCTCGCTGAGGGTGAAGCCGAGGCCCGGGCGGTCGGAGACCCACATGCGGCCGTCGCGGGTCTCGAGCGACTCGTTGAACAGCGGGTCGAGCCAGTCGAAGTGCTCCACCCAGGGCTCGATCGGGTAGGCGGCGGCGAGCTGGACGTGGATCTCCATCGCGAAGTGCGGCGCCATCTCCAGACGCCTGGTCTTCATGATGGTGGCGAGCTTCAGGAACTGGGTGATGCCGCCGATGCGGGGGGCGTCGGGCTGCACGACGTCCTGCGCGCCGGCCTCGATGAGGCGCAGGTGCTCGTCCACGCTGGCGAGCATCTCGCCGGTGGCGATGGGGGTGTCGAGTGCGCGGCGCAGCTCGGCGTGGCCCTCGGCGTCGTAGGCGTCGAGCGGCTCCTCGATCCACACGAGGTCGAACTCCTCGAACAGCCGGCCCATGCGCATCGCGGTGGCGCGGTCCCACTGCTGGTTGGCGTCGACCATGAGCGGGACGTCGTCGTCGAGGAACTCGCGGACTGCGGTGACGCGGGCGACGTCGGTGCGCCAGTCGGGCTGGCCGACCTTGAGCTTGATGGCGCCGATGCCGGCCTCCAGGGAGGCGGCGGCGTTCTCCTTGACCTCCTCGATCGGCGTGTGCAGGAAGCCGCCGGAGGTGTTGTAGGTGCGCACGGAGTCGCGGTGCGAGCCGATGAGCTTGGCCAGCGGAAGCGAGGCGCGCTTGGCCTTGAGGTCCCACAGGGCGACGTCGAAGGCGGCGATGGCCTGCGTCGCGAGTCCGCTGCGACCCACTGAGGCGCCCGCCCAGCTGAGCTTGACCCACAGCTTGGCGATGTCGGACGGGTCCTCGCCGATGAGGACGTCGGCGATCTCGCGCGCGTGGGCGAACTGGCCGGGGCCGCCCGCCCGCTTCGAGTAGGAGAACCCGACACCTTCGTGGCCGGACTCCGTCGTGATCTCGACGACGAGGAAGACCACCTCGGTCATGGGCTTCTGCCGGCCGGTGAGGACCTTGGCGTCGCTGATGGGGGTGGCGAGCGGCAGCACGACCGACGACAGCGCCACGTGCGCGATGCGGTCGACGGTGGACGGACCGGCCGAGGCGGCCACGAGGGCGGCTCCGGGTGCGGAGAGGGCGCTGGAGGTCTGGGTGGTCATGCTGCTCCTGTCGAGGGGGTGGGGCGGGACGCGCGGCGGAGCCGGACGTGGTCGGGGGTGAGGTCGGCGATCGAGGACGTGCCGAGCAGCTGCATCGTGCGGACGAGGTCGGTGCGGAGGATCTCGAGTGCTCGGTCGACGCCGGGCCGGCCCCCGGCCATCAGGCCGTACAGGTAGGCCCGACCCACGAGCACGGCCTGCGCGCCGAGCCCGACGGCGGCGGCGACGTCGGCACCGCTGCGCACGCCGGAGTCGAGGTAGACCTCGGCTCGGTCGCCCACGGCAGCGACGACGTCGGGCAGCAGCTCCAGTGGCACGGGCGAGCGGTCGAGCTGGCGACCGCCGTGGTTGGAGACCACGACGGCGGAGGCGCCGGCCTCGACCGCCTCCACGGCGTCGCGCACGCAGAGAATCCCCTTCACGACCACCGGGCCGTCCCAGTGCTCGCGGAGCCAGGCGACGTCGCGCGGGCGGACGTGCTGCTCGCGCAGCTGGTTGGACGCACCCCACACACCGTAGGAGGAGCCCTCGGGGAAGGTGGCGAAGCGCAGCGGCTCGGTGCTGAGCACGTTCGCGACCCAGGCAGGGTGCCGCGCCATCGAGACGAGGGTGCGGGCGGTGAGCCGCGGCGGGATGGCGAACCCGCCGCGCTGATCGTTGAGCTTCTGCCCGGTCACGGTCGTGTCGATCGTGAGCACCAGCGCCCGGTATCCGTGCTCGCGTGCCTGCTCGACGTGCGCGGCGCTCACCGCGCGGTCGCGCATCAGGTACACCTGGAACCAGCGGTCCGCGGCGGGTGCGGCAGCAGCGACGTCGGCGATCGGGACGGTGGCGTACGTGGAGAGCGCGTAGGGCAGCCCGGCCGCCTGGGCGGCGGCCACGACGGCCCGCTCGCCCTCGTGGTGCGCCATCCGTGAGTACCCGGTGGGCGCGAGCACGACGGGAGCCGCGACCGGTCGGCCGAGGACCGTGGTGGCGGTGCTCGGCTCACCCACCTGGCCGAAGGCGTGCGGCACCAGCTCGACGTCGTCGAAGGCCTGCCGGTTGCGGGCGAACGAGAGCTGGCGCTCCGCACCGTCCTGCACGTAGTGCCACACGGGGCTGGGCACACGGCGACGTGCAGCACGCTCGAGGTCGTCGATCGTGAGCGCGAGCGCCAGGCGACGATCGCGGGGTCGCAGCGGGAGGCGCCGCAGGCGCAGGAAGGGGCGGACGTCGGTCCAGCGCGGAACGCGTCGAGTCATCGAGCCTGCCTCCCTCCTGTACGCGACCTGCTCAGGTCAGGCGTCCTCGCGGGTGCCGTCCACCAGACGAGGCACGGCGTACGGGTTGTCGTCGCGCAGCTCTGGAGGAAGCAGGGCGGCGGGCACGTCCTGGTAGGCCACGGGGCGCACGAAGCGCTCGATGGCGCGGCTGCCGACGGACGTGGTGGCCGGAGCCGACGTGGCAGGGAACGGACCACCGTGCACCATCGTGTGCCCGACGTCGACACCCGTGGGCCAGCCGTTCACCAGCAGCCGACCGGCCACCAGCTCCAGCTCGGCGAGCAGGTCGGCGGCGAGGTCGTCGTCACCTGCGCCGAGGTGCAGCGTCGCGGTGAGCTGACCCTCCAGGGAGCGGGCGAGGTCGGCGAACCGGTCGGTGTCGGCCACCCGCACCACGAGGGCGGCGGGACCGAACATCTCCTCGTGCAGGTCGGGGTGGTCGGCGAGGACGGAGTCCCTCGTCTCGAACAGCCGTGGGGTCGAGGCGGTGACGTCGTCGGCCTCGCGGCCGGCGGCCACCACCCGGACGCCGTCGACGGCGCCCGTGCGGGCGGTCGCGTCGCCGAACGCGCCGCTGATGCCCGCCGTCAGCATCGGACCCGACGTGACGTCGGCGAGGGCCTCGGCGGCGGCGGACACGAAGGCGTCGGCGCCCTCTCCGTCGGCCACGAAGACCAGCCCCGGCTTGGTGCAGAGCTGACCGGCGCTGCCGGTGAGCGACGTGACGAACCCCCGGGCGACGTCCTCGGCGCGCTCGTCGAGCGCCCCCGGGAGAACGAACACCGGGTTGACCGCCGACATCTCCGCGTACACGGGGATGGGCTCGGAGCGGCGCTGCGCGGCGGCGACCAGCGCGAGGCCGCCGGCACGCGAGCCGGTGAAGCCGACCGCTTTGATGCGCGGGTCGCTCACGAGCGCCGTGCCGACCTCGTGGGTGGTGCCCTGCACCAGGGAGAAGACACCCTCTGGAAGGCCGTGCTCGGCCACGGCGTCGCGGACGGCGCGGCCCACGATCTCCGAGGTGCCCGGATGCGCGGGATGGGCCTTGACCACGACGGGGCAGCCCGCGGCGAGCGCCGAGGCGGTGTCGCCGCCGGCCACGGAGAAGGCGAGCGGGAAGTTGCTGGCACCGAAGACCGCGACGGGTCCGAGCGGGACGGCGCGCTGGCGCAGGTCGGGTCGGGGCAGCGGCGCGCGGTCCGGCAGTGCGGGGTCGATGCGGACACCGCGCCAGCCTCCGTCGCGCACGACGGAGGCGAACAGGCGCAGCTGGCCCACGGTACGACCGGTCTCGCCCTGCACCCGTCCGGTGGGCAGTCCCGTCTCCGCCTGGACGCGGGGCCAGAGCTCGTCGGTGGCGGCCTCGATGTTGGCTGCGATGCTCTCCAGGAACGCGGCGCGGGTCTCCGGGCCGGTGGCGCGATAGGCGGCGAACGCCTCGGCGGCCAGCTGGGCGGCCGCGGCCACCTCGGGGGGACCGCACTCACCGAACGCGGGCTCGAGCTCCGCGCCGGTGCGGGGGTCCACGGCGTGGAACGTGGGGCCGCTCGGGCGCACGTCGCGCGTGCCGATCAGTGAGACTCCGTCGACGGTCATGGGATCAGGACACCATCTTCACGAGGTCGGTGAGCTCGGCGAGCTGCCGCTCGTCGAGGTCGGTCAGGGGGGGACGCACCGGACCGGCCGGACGGCCGATCGCCGTCATGCCCGCCTTCACGATGCTGACCGCGTACCCGGCCCCCTGGTTGCGGATGTTGCAGTACGGCACCACGAAGTCGTCGAGGGCGCGCATGACGTGCGCCTCGTCCGAGCGTCGCACGGCGGCGTAGAAGTCGAGCGCGAAGGCCGGTACGAAGTTGAAGATCGCCGAGGAGTAGGTCGTGAGCCCCAGGCTCAGGTAGGGCAGTGCGTACATCTCGGCGGTCGGCAGGCCACCGACGTACAGCAGTCGGTCGCCGAGGCGGGAGTACACGCGGGTCATCTGGTCGATGTCGCCGGCACCGTCCTTGAACCCGACGAAGTTGGGGCACGCGTCGGCGAGCCGGGCCACCGTCTCCTCCGAGTAGATCGCGTTGGCCCGGTTGTAGACGATGACGCCGAGCGACGTGGCCTCGCACACGGCCCGCACGTGCGCCTCCAGGCCACCCTGTCCCAGCTCGGTCAGGTACGGCGGGAACAGCAGGATGCCGGCCGCGCCGACCTCCTCCGCCGCCTTGGCCAGCTGGATCGCGGTGCGCGTCCCGTAGCCGGCGGGCGCCAGCACCGGGAGGCCCTCGGGGGCGCTCTCGACGGCGGCACGGACCACCTGCACCACCTCATCGAGCGTGAGCGAGAAGAACTCGCCGGTGCCGCCGGCGGCGAACAGTCCGGCGGCGTCGTACTGGCCGAGCCACGCGATGTTGTCGCGGTAGGCCGCCTCGTCCACGCCCAGGTCGGGCGCGAAGTGCGTGACGGGGAAGGAGAGCAGGCCGCTGCCGAGGCTGGCGGCGAGTTCGGTGGGCGACAACGAGGTCATCGGGGCTCCTGGGTGGGCGCTCGGTGTGGGCGTCGTCACGACCCTAGGAACCCGCGGTCATTCTCGTCCAACACTATCGGTGGATGGATCGATGCCCCAAAGGTATCGACGCACGCTCCGTGCCGCAGGCCCGCCCGTCCGCCCCACGGGACGTCGTCGTGGTCGCCACGTGAGCGAAACACGGACCCGGCAGACTGGCGCCATGACGACGTCGAGCGCCGGGCGCCAGCGCACACCCGAGCAGATCCTCGCCTCCGACCACCGCGACCCCGACGCGTCGTTGTTCGCGCAAGGCGTGGCCTCCGACGAGCAGCACGCCGCCCTGCGTCGCTCGGTGCGCCGGCTCGGCACGCTCCTCGGTCAGGCGCTCCAGCGGCACGAGGGCCCGGAGCTCCTCGACCTCGTGGAGCAGGTGCGCAGCCTGGCGCGCCAACCCGACGACCGCGATCTGCACCGAGTGCTCGCCGACGTCGAGCCCGAGACGGCGGTCGTGCTGGCCCGCGCCTTCACGGCCTACTTCCAGCTCGCCAACATCGCCGAGCAGCTGCACCGGTGGCACGAGCTCACCCGGGACGCGGACGGACCCATCGCGAGGACGGTCGGTCGCATCGCCGAGGCCCTGGAGTCCGGCGACCTCGAGCGCGAGACCCTGCTCGCGGTGCTCGAGCGTCTGGAGTACCGCCCGGTCTTCACCGCGCACCCCACCGAGGCGAGCCGGCGCAGCGTGATGCGACTGCTGCGCAAGGTGGCCGAGACGCTCTCGGCAGCGGAGAGCGTCGACCGGGTGGCCGCCCAGGGACGTAGTGACGAGCGGCGTCTGGCCGAGCTGGTGGACCTGCTGTGGCAGACCGACGAGCTGCGGGTCGTGCGTCCGGAGCCGGAGGACGAGGCGCGCACGGCGGTCTACTACCTGCGCTCCATCGCCGAGGAGGTCGTGCCGGACCTGCTCGAGGAGCTCGACCAGCAGCTGCGCACCATCGGCGTCGAGCTGCCGGCCGACGCCCGGCCTCTGCGCTTCGGCACGTGGGCCGGCGGTGACCGCGACGGCAATCCCAACGTCACTCCCGAGGTGACGATGCAGATCCAGCGTCTGCAGCACGAGTCGGGACTGAGGGAGCTCGAGGACATGGTGGGCGAGCTGCTCACCGAGATGACGGCCACGACCCGGGTGGTCACGGCGAGCGACGCCCTGCTGGAGAGCCTGGAGCGGGACGCCGAGGCGTTGCCGATCACGTGGGGCACCATCAAGCGGCTCAACGCCGAGGAGCCCTACCGGCTCAAGATGAGCTTCGTGAAGGTGCGGCTCGCGCGCACCCGGGCGCGGCTGCTCGACGACACGGCGCACGAGCCGGGCCGCGACTACGCGAGCTTCGGGGAGCTGCTGGCCGACCTCACGCTCGTGCGCGACTCGATGCTCGCCCACGGTGACCAGCTGACCGGTGACGGTGCCGTCCTGCGACTCATCCGCACGGCCGTCGCGTTCGGTGCCGGGCTCGCCACGATGGACGTCCGCGAGCACAGCGGCAAGCATCACGCTGCCCTCGCCGAGCTCTACGGACGCCTCGGTGAGCTGGAGACGCCGTACGACGAGCTCGAGCGCGACGAGCGCATCAGCCTGCTCTCGCGGGAGATGTCCTCGCGACGTCCGCTCACCGGCGGGGGTGCCCGCGGTCTGGGGGAGGCCGCCGAGGCGTCGCTGGGGCTGCTGTCGACCATCCGCGAGGCGCTCGACGTCTACGGCCCGGACGTCATCGAGACCTACATCGTCTCCATGACACATGACGTCGACGACCTGTTCGCCGTCGTCGTGCTCGCCCGCGAGGTGGGTCTCGTCGACCCCGGCGTCGAGGGTGAGGAGGCCTTCGCGCGGATCGGGTTCGCACCGCTGTTCGAGACGGTGGCCGAGCTGGAGCTGGCCGGACCGCTGCTCGAGGCGTTGCTGAGCGACCCGTCGTACCGCCGCGTGGTGGCCGCCCGCGGCGACGTGCAGGAGATCATGCTGGGCTACTCCGACTCCTCCAAGGACGCGGGCATCGCGGCGTCGCAGTGGCAGATCCACCGTGCGCAGCGGGCCCTGCGCGACATCGCGCGGTCCCACGGCGTGACGCTGCGGCTGTTCCACGGCCGCGGCGGGTCCGTCGGTCGTGGCGGTGGCCCCACGGCGGAGGCCATCATGAGCCAGCCGTACGGCAGTCTCGACGGGCCGATCAAGATCACCGAGCAGGGCGAGGTCATCTCCGACAAGTACGCCCTGCCGGGTCTCGGTCGGCACAACCTGGAGAGCGCCCTCGCCGCCGTGCTCGAGGCGTCGGCGCTGCACCGCACGTCGCTGCTGCCGCAGGACCTGCTCGACGGCTGGAACTCCACGATGGACCTCGTGGCGTCGCAGGGGCAGACGGCCTACCGAGCCCTCGTGCGCGACGACGGCCTCGTCCCGTTCTTCGTCTCCGCCACCCCGGTGGACGAGCTGGGCAAGATGAACATCGGCTCCCGTCCCGCCAAGCGGCCCGGCGGCGCCGGGGGCCTCGACGACCTCCGGGCCATCCCATGGGTCTTCGGGTGGACCCAGTCGCGGATGATCCTGCCGGGCTGGTTCGGCGTGGGGTCCGGTCTGCAGGCCGCGCTCGCCGACGGCCGAGCGGACACGCTGCGCGAGATGTACGGATCGTGGTCGTTCTTCCGGACCTTCCTGTCCAACGTGGAGATGACGTTGGCCAAGACGGACCTGGACATCGCCGCGGAGTACGTCGGTGCCCTCGTGCCCGACGAGGCCCGGCACCTGTTCGAGACGATCCGGGAGGAGCACGCCCGCACCGTCGAGCAGGTGCTGCGGGTCACCGGACAGAGCGAGCTGCTGGAGTCCGCGCCGGTGCTGCGCCAGACCCTCGCGCTGCGGGACACCTACCTCGCCCCGCTGCACGCCCTGCAGGTCTCGCTGCTGCGCCGCACCCGGGAGCAGGACGACGACTCCGACCCGGCTCTCCCCGAGTCCGACCTGCAGAGGGCGCTGCTGCTCACCATCAACGGCATCGCCGCGGGGCTGCGCAACACCGGCTGAGCGTGCGAGGGAGCGGTGCGAGGCCGGCCGGTGGCGCGTGATCGGCGACGTCTCCACCGAGTGGGCGCTCACCGGGTGGAGAGCTCACCGGCGATGAGCTGCTCACCTGCGACGGTGGCGAGCTCGCCGATGCACGGGTGGGCGGCACCTGGCCCGAGCCGGGACTGAGACCTGCATCACGTGACCGCCGGGGGGCCGGTCCAGTGCTGCTACCTTCATCTCGCCGTGGTGCACGGGAAGTCGGTGAAGTACCGACGCGGCCCTCGCCACTGTGATCGGGTAGTCGATGCCCCGCCCGCCGTCCTGACGGTGGAGCCACTGGGACCTCCGGGTCCTGGGAAGGCCAGGAGCACCGGCGTCGACCCGTCAGCCAGGAGACCGGCCACGGCATGCAAGCCCTGACCACGAGGACCTGGAAGGCGGGCCGCGATGCGCCCTCACACGACCCTGCGCACCCTGATGACGGGATTGAGCGCCACCACACTCATCACGCTGGCGGCGTGCGGCTCCGATGGCGACGAGCCGTCGGCCGACGGCGCCACGGTGCAGAACTGCGACGTCGACGTCCGCGTCGACTCGCCGCCGGAGCGGATCTACGCGGCGTACCAGCCGTCGATGGAGATCGCCTTCGCGCTCGATCAGGGCGACCGGGTCGTCGGGGGCGGCTTCCCGGACTCCGGGCTCCTCTTCGAGTACTCCGACGCCGCCGACGCCGAGGACGTCGAGATCACGCCGACCCTGCCGAGCCGGGACGCGCTGCTGGCGATGAACCCGGACTTCGTGCTCTCGGGCTACAACAACGTCTTCACCACCGAGGGTGACGGCTCCTCCTTCGGCGACCGGGCGAGCCTGGCCGAGCTGGACGTCCAGTCCTGGATCCTCAGCCCGCTGTGCCCCAGCGAGGACGGCCTGTCCGACGAGGGCATCGACCCGTCGACGGTGACGGTCGAGACCATCCACGAGGACCTGCGCGACCTCGGCACGCTGTTCGGCGTCGAGGACAAGGCCGAGGAGATCATCGCCGACCAGAACGAGCGCATCGCCGCGGTGCAGGAGCGGGTCGAGGGGGAGGACCGGCCCACGGTGGCGATCCTGCTGCTCGACGACGACGGCGGCCTGCGCGTGGCCGGCGGCATCGACTTCGGCACCCGGATCATCGAGATCGCCGGCGGCGAGAACGCCTTCGCGGACCTCACCGAGCGTCGACACGTGGAGATCGACGTCGAGGAGCTCATCGAGCGGGACCCGGACGTCATCCTCACCGACACGTGCTGCGAGCCGGCCATGACCGAGCAGGACGGCGTCGCGAACGTCGCGCAGATCCTCGACGACCCGGCGCTGTCCGGGCTCACCGCCGT
>JBQGDU010000278.1:0-2047 GCA_052039245.1 Aeromicrobium sp.
CGCGCTCAGCGGCGTGGGCCGCCACCTCGGCGTACTGCTCGGCCTCGAACTCGACGCGGTAGCGGTAGTCGAGATAGGTCATCTCGCCCCACGGCGTCTGCCGGATCGTGTGCCGCATGTCCTCAGGGGTCGAGATGTGCGGCGTGCGCTTCTGGAACTTCACGGCCTGGGCCCCGACCGCGGCGGCCACGTCGATGAGCTCCTTGGCCACGCCGACGTCCCCGTTGTGGTTGATGCCGATCTCACCGATGACGTACGTCGGACGACGCCGTCCCACGATCTCCTCGCCGATCCTCACCCATTCAGCCATGATCCGGTCCTTTCGTCGTGATCAGATCCTGTGTTGTCAGATCTCGCTGCAGGAGCACGCGATCTGCGAGCTCCCGCACCGCCCCCTGTCCCCCGGGACGCCGCAGCACGTGACGTGCCACGACGCGGCAGGCGGGGTGGGCGTCGGCCGGGACGACCGGCCAGCCCACGGCGGCCAGGCACTCGACGTCGTTGACGTCGTTGCCGAGATACGCGATGTCGTGCAGGCCGACATCGTTCGCACGGGCCCAGTCGCGCAGCGCCGTGATCTTGTCCGCGCACCCGGTGATGGCCTCGACGCCGAGCTTCTCGGCACGAGCGGCCACGACCGGGTTGGTCTCGGTGGACAGGACGAGCACCGGCCGGCCGGCCTTGCGCAGGCGCGCCACCCCCATGCCGTCGGATCGACTCACGACCACCGACTCGACCCCCGATGAGTCGACGCGCACGCTGTCGTCGGTGTGCACGCCGTCGAAGTCGGTCACCACCGCGCGGGCCAGGATGGGCGCCGACGCCGTGTCCGTCCCGGCGGCCTCGCGGCGCAGCAGCAGCTCCTCGGCGAGCCTGAGGTCGTGCTCGGAGTCGATCTCCAGCGCATCGTCGGGGTCCACCTCCACCATCCGCAGGCGACCGAAGAACCGGTGACCGTGCTCGACGAACCCGTCGGTGCGCATGACGTAGAAGGCGCCGGTCTCGATGAACTCCGGCGCCCGGTCCTGCCGACGCTGGCGTCGCGTGAGGTCGTGGTTGACACCCTCCGGGCCGTCGTCACCGTGGCGCCACACGTGCGCGTGGGTCCGCGTCACGGAGAAGGCGACGTCGCACTCCTCGGAGCGGACCGCCTCGACGGCCTCCGCCAGCCGGGCCGGGTCGATGAACGGGCTCGTCGCCTGCACGAAGGCGATGATCCGCGGCAGCGGTCCCCGCTCGGCCAGGTGCGCCAGCGCGTGCCGGAGCGCCGACTCCGACGACGCCAGGTCTCCGGCGAGCTGCTCCGGACGATCCACCACCCGGGCGCCCGCTCCCCTGGCGGCGTAGGCGATCTCGGCGTCGTCGGTGGAGACCACCACCTGGTCGACACCCGCTGCGCCTCGCACCGTCCGCACGGCACGCACGACGAGCGGCTCCCCACCGATGAGCCGCAGGTTCTTGCGCGGCACACCCTTGGAGCCGCCCCTCGCGGGAATGATGGCGCACACCTCCGGAACCGGCGTGGACCGCTTCCGGGCAGGCGTCGTCTCGTGCTGCAAGGTCATGTCCTGGACGCTAGGCACGGACTTCGACGGCACGGTGAACGAACGCCTCCCCGACGGCGAACGTCCACCGACGCGGCAGCGCGCCGGGCGGCCGTGACCAGCCCAGGGCGGACGTTCGGTGACGTCCTGGCGAACGCCCGGCCAACACTCCCTGCGAGCCATGCTTCCCGCTCGGATCCGCCCCGACGCGCCACTACCGTGCTGGCGTGGCCACCGACTCCTCAGCGACGCCCACGGCCCTCGTCGTCGCCGCGTTCGACTCGCAGCTGAAGTGGGCCTCCGCCCTGTGGTCGGAGCTGCGCTCCCGGGGCTTCGAGTGCTCCGTCGTCGCCCCGCGCCAGATGGCCACCCTCTCCGACGCGCAGGTGGCGGCCACGGGGATCGACCGCGTCGAGCGCGTGCCTGCCGACGAGATCGTCGAGCTCGCGCTCCAGCACGACGTCGTCGTCAACGCGCTGTCGGGCCCCTTCGTGCAGAAGTTC
>JBQGDU010000279.1:0-2454 GCA_052039245.1 Aeromicrobium sp.
CCGACCTGCAACCCGACGGTCGGCCCGGAGAAGGGCGCCAACGGCATCTACGACATCACTCGCCGCGGCGAGCTGAAGTTCAAGAGCTACTACAAGATCCCGCGCACCCAGGCCAACACCGAGAACTGCGTCGCCCACAACGGCTCGCTGGTCCCGGTGAAGGGCAAGGACATCATGGTCCAGGCCTGGTACCAGGGCGGCTGGTCGATGTTCGACTTCACCGATTCGGAGAACCCGAAGGAGATCGCCTGGTTCGACCGCGGTCCGATCTCCGACGAGCGGCTCGTGACCGGTGGAGCCTGGTCGACGTACTACTACAACGGCCACATCTACTCCAACGAGATCCAGCGCGGCTTCGACGTCTTCCGCGTCGACGACCGACGGATCAAGGGCGCGGAGAAGGTGAAGTTCAAGGAGCTCAACCCGCAGATGCAGCCGACCTACCCCGAACGGGGCAAGCCCGGCAAGCGCTGAGCCCGCCCGCACGCGGGCCGGCCCCCCCCCCCGGGTGGTGCACGGCCCTCGTCGCGAGAGCATGGGGCCGACGGAGGAGGTGACGCATGACCGAGTCGGCCCAGCGAGACATCGCCGAGGCGCTCTCCGACCACGACCTGCCGAGCCTGGCCGTGGCCGCGGACGCGCTCGAGGCGTCCGACCTCGTCGACGCCCTCGAACGACTCGGCACCGTCGAGCGCGGCATGCTCTTCCGGGTCCTGGACAAGACCGTGGCCCTGGAGGTCTTCGAACGACTCGACCCTCCCCTGCAGGCCGAGATCGTCGACGGACTGCGTGATGAGGACGTGGCGGCGGTCGTGGCGGGGCTGGATCCCGACGACCGTGCCGGGCTGCTGGACGAGCTTCCGGCGGTCGTCGCACAGCGCCTGCTCAAGGGGTTGCCGGCGACCGAGCGTGATCTCACCTCCGTCGTGCTCGGCTACCCGTCGCGCTCGATCGGACGCCGGATGAGCCCGGAGCTGGTCTCGATCGGTGCCGACGCGACGGTGGGAGCCGCGCTCGCCAAGGTGCGAGCGGCAGGCTCCGGCGCTCGCTCGACACACACCGTCACCGTCGTCGACTCCGGACGCCGCGTCGTCGGTACGGTCGACCTCGGCGTCCTCGTGGCAGCAGCCGAGCAGACCCGCGTCGGGGACCTCGCGCATCGCACCGACACCGCCGAGGCGCGCGACGACGCCGAACAGGCGGCTCGGCGATGCGTCGGCACCAAGACGCTCGCGATGCCCGTCGTCGATGCCGAGGGACGGCTCGTCGGCATGCTCACCGTCGACGACGCCCTCCGCGTGCTCGAGGACGCCGACAGCGAGGACCAGGCGCGCATCGGTGGCACCGAGCCACTGCGTCGCCCCTACCTGGCGACCCCGGTGCGCTCCCTCGTGCGTTCGCGCATCACGTGGCTCCTGGTGCTGGCCATCGGCGCCACCCTCACGGTGCAGGTCCTCGAGGTCTTCGAGTCGACGCTGGAGCAGCTGGTGGTGCTCTCGGTCTTCATCCCGCTGCTCATCGGCATCGGCGGCAACACCGGGAACCAGGCGGCCACCACCGTCACCCGTGCCATCGCGCTCGGTGACGTCGACGGGCGGGCCGTCGTCACGGTGGTCCTCAGAGAGCTGAGGGTCGGGCTGTCCCTCGGGCTCCTCCTGGGTGGTCTCGGAGGCCTGATCACCGCAGTCGTCTACGACCAGACGATCGGCACGATCATCGGGCTGACGCTCCTGATCATCTGCACCATGGCGGCCACCGTCGGTGGGGCGATGCCGCTCGTCGCCAAGGCCCTGCGCGTCGACCCCGCCGTCTTCTCCAACCCCTTCATCTCCACGTTCGTGGACGCGACGGGCCTGATCGTCTACTTCTTGATCGCCCGGACGATTCTCGGGCTCTGATCCACTCGGGCGCGCCGTGTGTGACGTTCTGGTTACGGAGTTGCCGCACGACCCCACGCAGACGATAGGTTGCCGTCCATGGTCGACACACCCATGGTGGCGATGCGGGGGGTGCAGAAGCACTTCGGTTCGCTGCACGTCCTGCAGGACATCGAGCTCGAGGTCGGACGCGGCGAGGTGGTCGTGGTCATCGGGCCCTCCGGATCCGGCAAGTCCACGCTCTGTCGCACGATCAACCGCCTCGAGACGATCGACGAGGGCGAGATCGACGTCGACGGCCAGGCGCTCCCCGCCGAGGGCAAGCCCCTCGCACAGCTGCGCGCCGACGTGGGCATGGTCTTCCAGTCGTTCAACCTCTTCGCCCACAAGACGGTCCTGGAGAACGTCACGCTCGGGCCCCTCAAGGTCCGCGGACAGAAGAAGGCCGACGCCGAGAAGCGCGCGATGGAGCTGCTCACCAGGGTGGGCGTCGACCACCAGGCGCAGAAGCTCCCGGCGCAGCTCTCCGGCGGCCAGCAGCAGCGCGTGGCCATCGCGCGTGCCCTGGCGATGGAGC
>JBQGDU010000280.1:0-3675 GCA_052039245.1 Aeromicrobium sp.
GGCCGCCGAGCGCAGCCTCAAGACCATCGACGCCACGTGCCCGCTGGTCACCAAGGTCCACCACGAGGCCAAGCGGTTCGCCCGCGAGGACTACCAGATCCTGCTCATCGGCCACGAGGGTCACGAGGAGGTCGAGGGCACGGCCGGAGAGGCCCCGGAGCACATCACCCTCGTGGAGCACCCGGACGACGTGGAGCACCTCGACTTCCCCGACGACGCCAAGCTGTCCTGGCTGTCGCAGACCACGCTGAGCGTCGACGAGACCATGGAGACCGTGCGCCGGCTGCGCGAGAAGTTCCCGCAGCTGGAGGATCCACCGTCGGACGACATCTGCTACGCCACGCAGAACCGACAGGTGGCGGTCAAGGAGATCGCCAAGGAGGCGGACCTGGTCGTCGTGGTCGGCTCGTCCAACTCCTCCAACTCGGTCCGACTCGTCGAGGTGGCCCTGGAGGCCGGCGCCAAGGCGTCGTACCGCATCGACGACGTCACCGAGTTCGAGGAGTCGTGGCTCGACGGCGTCGCGAAGGTCGGCGTGACCTCCGGCGCCTCCGTGCCCGACGACCTCGTCCAGGACGTCCTGACCTACCTGGCCGACCACGGCCACCCGGACGCCGCCGCGGTGCGCACGGCGGACGAGAGCCTCACCTTCTCGCTCCCGCCGGAGCTGCGCCGCGACCTCAAGGCCGCCGGCCGGCTCTGAGTCGGTCTCGCTCGGCTCGACGCCGAGGCGCTCGACCGCCTCCGCCACTGATCGGCAGACCGTCTGGTGTCGCCACTGGCGACCTGATCCACAGTGCGTCGGGCCCCGCGGCTCCTTCACGAGGCGGTGTCCATCCGGTATCCCTTCCACGGTTACGAGACCGGCCTGCCGTCCAGCTCAGGGTCCGCTCACGCGAGGTAGGTGGCAAGGAGTCGGTCGAGTGCTGCGTGCGCCTGTGCGCGGGCCGCATCGGTGTCGTCGTGCTGCGCGATCCAGAGAGCGGCCTCGTTCATCGCGCCGGAGAGCTGCGCCGTGCTCGCGTCGAGAAGGTCCTCGGGCACGTCGGCGTGGTGCAGGGCGGCGCGCAGGTGGGCTGCGGAGTTCTCGGCATCGAGCCGGCGCCACTCCTGCCAGCCGATCACCGCGGGGGCATCGATGAGCAGGACGGGCGCGGTGGGGCCCGAGGTGATGGCATCGAGAAACGCATGGGATCCCGCACGGAGCTGATCGCCGGGGTCCGAGCCGACCGCTTGCGCCGCGTCGACGACAGCGGCCGCCACGCGGGACTGGAGGGTCGCCGCGACGGCCCGGAAGAGTCCCTCCTTGTTGCCGTAGTGGTGGTAGACGGCTCCTCGCGTCACGCCCGCCGCTCGAGCGACGTCATCGACTGAGACGTCGGCGAAGCTTCGATCCGCGAACAGCCCGGTCGCGGACTCGAGAACTCGACGGGCCGTCCGGGCGGCGTCCGCCGCTGACGCTCTGGGCATGAGCACTTCCTTTACGTACATGCAGTATGTATCGTGGACTCGTTACATTCACATTGTACGTAAAGGAGAGGTGCATGTCCGTCACGAGCTTCTACCCCGTGCTGATGTCGCGCGACGTCACTGCCGCGGCGTCCTTCTACCGGGATCTTCTCGGCTTCGAGACGACGTTCGAGTCCGACTGGTACGTCAGCCTGCGCACCGGCGTGTTCGAGCTGGCGATCCTGGCTCATGACCACCCCA
This sequence comes from Aeromicrobium sp., assembly GCA_052039245.1. Taxonomy (GTDB): domain Bacteria; phylum Actinomycetota; class Actinomycetes; order Propionibacteriales; family Nocardioidaceae; genus Aeromicrobium. The sequence goes on from JBQGDU010000280.1 coordinate 1,711, forward strand.
CGATCCCGGCCGGGTGGGGCGCGCTCCCGCAGGGAGTGATCGTGAACCTGGAAGTCGACGACGTCGACACGGTCCATCGTCGACTCGCCGACAGTCCCGACGTCGAAGTCGTGCTGGCCCTGCGCGACGAGGACTTCGGGCAACGCCACTTCATCATCGCGGCACCCGACGGCGTGCTGCTCGACGTGATCCAGCCCGTACCGCCCGTCGGAGAGTACGTGGACGCCTACACCTCGGCCTGAGTCCCGACGGACGGCGACGGCGCCGACTCCCCAGACGTACCCGCCCTGCGGGCCGGGCCAGGCGACCGGTACGCCCCCGGGGTGGGGACTGCAGGCGTCGTCAGTCGGCGCGGCGGTCGCGACCCGTCGCGCCGTGACCTCGCTATCGCCTGCGCTCCGGTCTGACCACTCCCGCGGAACCGCCGCCGCGCCGTTCCGGCTCCGCGACGGCCGTGAGCCGACCCTCGGCGTCGCGCTCGATGGCCGCGACGGCACCGATCTCGGCAGCCGACGTGAACTGGTCACCCGACGGCGTGAGCTCCTGGCCGAACGGCTCCAACAAGGAGCCGTGCTGCTCGATGAACTCCGGCTCGGCCGGGGTGGTGGCGGTGTTGCGCTGCGACGCCCGCGGCGCGGCCACCGCCTCCGGCAGCGTCATGCCGAGGTCGATGCGGTTGAGCAGCACCTGCAGCACGGTGGTGATGATGGTGGCGCCGCCGGGGGAGCCGACTACGTAGCGCACCTCCCCGTCCTCCATGACGATCGTCGGCGACATCGATGAGCGTGGCCGCTTGCCGGGCTCGATGCGGTTGGGGTCCTCGGGGTCGTACTCGGCGGTGAAGTCGGTCAGCTCGTTGTTGAGCAGGAAGCCACGGCCGGGCACCGTGATGCCCGACCCGCCGGTCTGCTCGATGGTGAGCGTGTACGACGCTGCGTTGCCCCACGAGTCCACGACGGAGAGATGGGTCGTGGAGATGTTCTCGGTGTCCGGCTTCTCGGTGTTCTGCACCGTCTCGCACGCGCCACCGTCCAGAGCACCGGCGGCGACGGGCCGCTCGCTCGCCTGCTCGGGATCGATCGTGCAGGCCCGCGAGTCGGCGAATCCCTGGCTGAGCAGCGTCTCCACCGGGACGTCCGGCACGTCGCCGACGTAGGCGGCGCGGTCGGCGAACGCGATGGCGGACGCCTCCAGGAACAGGTGCAGCGACCGCGCGAGGCCGTCCGTGCCGTCGAGCTCGAAGCCCTCCAGCACGTTGAGCGCCTCGCCGACGGCGATGCCGCCGGACGACGACGGCGCCATGCCGTAGACGTCGAGGCCGCGGTACTCGCTGTGGGTGGGGTCCTGACGCTCGACGGAGTACCCGGCGAGGTCCTTCGTCGTCATCGAGCCGGCGGGAGCCGGCAGGTCCGAGTCGGGGTCGACCGGCGGCTCCTGCACGGTCCAGGCGACGTCCCGGGCGACGGCCCCGCGGTAGAAGCCCTTGGGTCCGAGCACGGCGAGTCTGGTGAGGGTCGTGGCGAGGTCGGGGTTGCGGAACCGTGAGCCGACCTTCGGTGCGTCGCCGTCCGGCAGGAAGAGCTCGGCGGTGTCCGGGAACGCCGCGAAGCGCTCGGCGTTGTCGAGCGTCTGGTTCCGGAACGTCTCGTCGACACGGAACCCCTTGGCCGCGAGCACGATGGAGGGCAGGAGAGCCTTGCGCAGCGACCACGTGCCGTGGTCGCGCAACGCGGTCTGCCACGTCGCGGGGGTGCCGGGCACGCCCACTGCGACGCCGGAGGACACCAGGTCGGGGGTGAACTCGTACGGTTCACCGGTCTCCGGGTCGATCGTGCAGGCGCGCCGGTCGGCGAACTCCTGGCTGAGCAGTGTCTCGACCGGGACGTCCGGCACGTCGCCGACGTAGGCGGCCCGATCGGCGAAGGCGATCGCGGAGGCCTCGAGGAACAGGTGCAACGACGGAGC
>JBQGDU010000281.1:0-6614 GCA_052039245.1 Aeromicrobium sp.
CCCGAGGAGTAGGCGGTGTGCCCCTCTCCCTCGCGAGTGAGCAGGACACCGACGTCCGCACCGAGCTGGTCGGCCAGCTTGCCCGCGTTCTCGTACGGCGTGGCCGGGTCGCCCGTGGTGCCGATGACGAGGATCGGCGGCGCTCCCGCGGCGTCGATCTCGACCTGGGGATTGATGGCCTCCAGACCGAGGTCGGTGCACGAGACGGTGCCCCAGGCCATCGCGGGGCCGAAGACGGGCGACGCGTCGGTGAACTCCTCGACGAGCCCCTCGGCGTCCTCGAGCGTCGGGCGATCCGCCTGGTCCAGGCAGTTGACGACCGGGTTGACCTCACCGATGTTGCCGTCGTAGGAGCCGTCCTGCTGACGCTGGAAGTAGGCGTCGGACAGGGCGAGGAGCACCGATCCGTTGCCGTCGAAGCCGGCCTCGAGCGCCTGCGTCAGGATGTCCCACGTCTCCCGGTCGTACAGCGTGACGGCGATGCCGTAGAAGGCGTTGCCCTGCGTCAGCTCCCTCCCCTCGAACGACGTCGGGAGCGGCTCGTCGGCGAGGCCGCCGAAGAAGTCCGTGAGCTGGTCGATCGCGGCGGCCTCGTCGTTGCCGACGGGGCAGTCCTCGTTGCCGACGCAGTCCGCGACGTACGCCTCGAGTGCCTTCTGGAACCCCTTGGCCTGCCCGAGCGAGCCCTCGACCCCGGTCTCCGACGGGTCGACTGCTCCGTCGAGGACCATCCGTCCGACCCGTTCCGGGAACAGCGTCGCGTACGTGGCGCCCAGCTGCGTCCCGTACGAGGCGCCGAACCAGTCCATCTCCTCAGCGCCCATCAACGCCCGCGCGATGTCCATGTCCCGGGCCGCCTCGGCCGTGGACACGTGCTGGGCGAGCGCGCCCGCCTGCTCGCGGCAGCCCTCGCCGAAGGCTCGCGTCTCCTCGCGGATCTCCTCGATCTGCGCCGTGTCGTCCGGGTCGGGGATCGCCGGACCGGCGACGTAGTCGTCGAACTCGGCGTCGTCCAGGCAGTCGATGGGGCTGGACTCACCGACGCCACGGGGGTCCACGCCGACGACGTCGAACTGGTCACGGACCGCGTCCGGCAGCATGCCGGCGGCACTCCCGGCGAAGTCGATGGCCGAGCCGCCCGGACCGCCCGGGTTGACGAACAGCACTCGGCCGCCCTCTCCGGTGGCCGCGATGCGCCGCAGACGCAGCTCGGTGACCTCACCGCCCGGCTCCTCGTAGTCCATCGGCACCTCGATCGTGGCGCAGCGGTCGTCGCCGCAGTCCTCCCAGGAGACGTCCTGCGTGTAGAAGCGGTCGAGGTCCGACGGCGCGTCATCGGCGACCGGCGTGGGGTCGGTCGTCGAGTCACCCCGGGCGAGCAGGAACCCGGCCCCGGCCAGGCCACCCAGCACCAGCGCGAGCGCGACGATGCCGATCACCATGGAGCGGGCCACGCCGCGCTCGTCTCGACGCAGGGGCAGGTCACGGACGGGGAGCAGGCGGTTCATCGATCGAGGAATCCCATCATCATGCGCTCAAGGGCGAGCAGCGGTGCGGCATTGGCGGTCAGTGACTCACGAGCCTCGACGATCGCATCGATCCGGCGGACCGTCGACTCGGACGTCCACACCCGGGCGGCCCCGAGCACGGCCTCGACGGCGTCGGCGTTGACCAACGGCGCGTCCGGGGCCTGCTGGGCGAGTGCGACGTCGCGGCAGAAGGAGAGGAGGTCGAGCAGGACCCCGTCGATGGCGTCGCGGCTGAGCCGGGTGCGCCGACGCTTCTGATCCTTCTCCAGCGCCGACAGCGTGCCGGCATAACCCGCCGGACGCCGACCACGGTCCTCCACGCCCCACGACTGCTTGAGGTCCTCCAGCTCACGCGCGTCGGCCTCGTCGGCCGTGACGGACGCCCGGGCGTTGGCCTCGTCGTGGATGGACTGGGCCGCCTTGAGGCAGTCTCCCAGGCTGGTGAGCGTGCCCGGGAGCTCCAGGATGCGACGTCGACGCTCGCGCGCGTCGGGATCGCGCGCGAGACCTCGCGCACGGCCGATGTGACCCTGCGAGGCCGCCGCCATGGCCGAGGCGAGCTCCGGCTCGATACCGTCGCGCTCGACGAGCAGCCGCGCGATGGCGTCCGTGGGCGGCGTGCGCAGCAGAACCGGCCGGCAACGCGAGCGGATGGTGACGATGACATCCTCCAGTGCCGGGGCGCACAACATCCACACGGTGTGCGACGACGGCTCCTCGACGGCCTTCAGCAGCGCGTTGGCCGCCTGGTCGGTGAGTCGGTCCGCGTCCTCGACGACGAGCACCTGCCAACGCCCCAGTGCCGGCCGGAGCGCCGCCTTGCGCACGTACTCTCGCGCGACGTCGGTACCGATGGAGAGTCCGTCGGTGCGGATGACGGTGATGTCCGGATGGCTGCCGGCCCGAGCGGTCGTGCAGGAGTGGCACTCGCCGCAGCCGCCGTGCTCGCACTGCAGGGCCGCGGCGAACGAGAGGGCCGCGTTGGAGCGGCCGGAACCCGGAGGTCCGGTGAACAGCCAGGCGTGCGTCATGCTCGCGGGATCGGCGACGGCGCGCTGGAGCGTCTCCACGACCGGAGCCTGCCCGACGAGGTCGTCCCACACGCTCATCGTCGGCTCCCCTCGGTGAGGGGCCGACGGGACGAAGGACGAGACCTCGCGTCGGACCGTCGGTACGCACGTCTCATCGTTCGTCCGCCTTCGCCTGCTGCAGCCATGGCTCGACAGCTCCCTGGACGGCGGCGTGGACCCGCTCCGGCGGCTGGTCGGCGTCGACGACGAGGTAGTGCTCGGGATCCGCCCCCGCCAGGGAGAGGAAGTGCTCGCGGACCCGACGGTGGAACTCCAGCGGCTCGGCCTCGATGCGATCGGGGCTGCCGGCCCGTCCGAGACCCACCGCCGGGTCGACGTCGAGGACGACGGTCAGGTGCGGGCGCAGGTCCGCCGTGGCCCACCGGGCGACGTGCTCGAGCTCTTCGGCGTCGATCTCTCGACCCGCGCCCTGGTACGCGAGGGTGGAGTCGACGTAGCGGTCGGTGACGACCACCTCACCCCGCTCGAGCGCCGGCAGCACCACGGCATCGACGTGCTCGGCCTTGTCCGCGGCGTACACCAGGGCCTCGGTCCGGGGCGAGAGCGAACCGGTCGCGGGGTCGAGCACGATGCGTCGCAGCTCTGCCCCCACGTCGGTGCCACCGGGCTCGCGGGTGAGCAGGACGTCGTGTCCCCGTCCGGTCAGCCACTCCTGCAGGAGGACGGCCTGGGTGGACTTGCCTCCGCCCTCACCACCCTCGAGGGCGACGAAGACGCCCGAGTGGGTGTAGCGCGGCATGGGACGAGACTAGTGGTCGACTCCGACGACCCGCCTCCAGGCGTACAGTCCGACCCATGACCCGCCTCTGGCACGGGGCGCTGGCCGCACTGGTCCTCCTCGCCCTCGTCGGCCAGACGGTCGCGGTCCTTCGTTCCGCCGGGTCGTTCGTGGACCTCTTCAGCTACTTCACCATCCAGTCGAACGTCCTCGTCCTCGTCGCCGCGACGCTCATCGTGGTGCGACCCGAGCGTGACGGAGCCGCCTGGCGAGCCCTCCGACTCGCCGGCCTGGTGGGCATCACGGTGACCGGTGTGGTCTACGCCGTGGCGATCGGCCCGTACGTCTCCTTCGAGGGAGCGGCCTGGTGGTACGACACGATCTTCCACTACGTCTCGCCGGTCATGGCGGTCCTGGGCTACGTCGCGTCGCGGTCACGGACGCGCTTTCGCACCCGTGACCTGGCCGTCATCGCCTGGCCGGTCGCATGGCTGGTCTTCACGCTCCTGCGCGCGGCGCTGGGCTCCCCCCGTTTCCTGGCGGTGGGCGGCGGCACCAGCCGGTACCCCTACGACTTCCTCGACGTCGACGCGCACGGCGTCGCGCACGTGGTCACCGCCGCGGTGCTGGTCACGCTCCTGATGCTGGGCGTGGCCTGCGGATACCTGCTCCTCGGAGGCCGACGACCAAGGTCGTGAGTCCCCAGAGGAACAGCACTGCGCCGACGACCATGACACCCACGGGGGGCCCGCCGGCGTCGGGCAGCGACCTGACTGCCCGGTCCACGCCGGAGTCGGAGCCCGCCGAGCCGTTGTCGGCGGCACCGTCCTGCCCGCCGGGCCCACCAGGTGTCTCCTCCCCCGTCCCACCGTCGTCGCCGTCTCCGCCACCGGCATCGGGCCGGTCCAGCTCGACGTCGACCACGGCGTCGGTCTCGGAGAGGTCGGCCGGAGCAGGAGTGCCGACGACATCGCAACCGGTGGGTGCGTCCACCTCCACGGTGTAGCCGGGGTAGGTGGCGAGGTCGTCGAAGGCGTACCGGCCGTCGTCGTCGGTGGTGGTCATGGCCACCTCCTCGCCGTCACCGCCCAGGAGCCGGACGTCCAGTCCGCCCACCTCGCACGTCGCGGAGGAGACCGACCCGCTGACGTCGCGCGAGAGCGCACCGAACCACGTCTGGTACGTCGGGAACCCGGTTCGCCACGTTGCGGTCACCGTGATCTGGCTCAGGGAGACGGTGGGTCGGAACCATCCCGAGGCGCCGTCGGTGTCGCTCCATCCAGGGATCGGGTCGCCGTTCTCGTCCACCTCCGGGCCCGAGAGCCGGCCGGTGGCCGGGTCGACGTCGGGCAACGGCTGCGCCTTGGTCGGCGAGCACCCGGACGGCCGAGGAGAACCCTGGCAGTAGTTGAAGGTGGACTGGAATCCCAGGGCGGACAGCGGCACGGGCTCGCCCTCGGCGTCGAGCGCCGTGACGTCGAGTAACTCCGCGTCGACATCTCCGAGCACGAACGCCCATCCGTCTGCCGGGGTCGGCCGGTCGAAGACGTAGGTCGAGGTGGACGGCGACGTCGCACTGTTGGCCGCCGGGCGCAGGCTGATGTACGGCAGGTCACGACTCGAGCCGAGGAGTCCACCGGGCGGGGTCCACGCTCCGAGCCACGCCGAGGCACCGGTCTGCGGGCCCACCGAGGTGTCCGAGCCGCCAGCGGTGTCGGAGGACAGCGTCGCCCGCGGGAACCCCGTGACACCGGGCATCGTGACGACGGCGGAGGAGACCGGCGGAGCGGACTCCCAGCTCTCGAACGCTCCCCAGTGACCCTCGGTGTCAGCACTCGCGGGGGCGACGCTGAGCATCAGCAGCACCAGTGCTCCGGCCGTGACGACGAGCTTGCGCATGGTTCCCCCTTGTCAGCGCCTCCTCAGAAGCGATGATCCAGCGTCGCACTGCATGGCCGGGGAGGGAAGCCCCCTCCCGGGCAGTGGTTCCTCAGGGCGTCGGCGGCACCGTCGACGTCGAGGGGGCGGGCGTGGGACGGGGCGAGGTGACCGAGAGTCGGATGCCGTCGGCCTCGGCGGCCCTGACCAGGTCGGTCAACGTGCCGACCTCCGGAGCCACGGTGACGCTCAGGCGGGGCTCCGGATCGAGGCCCGCGTACGTCGCTGCGTCGTAGGAGAGCACCGTCCCGCGGTCGCGCACCTCATCGAGCAGCTCCTCGAGCCCGTCGAGATCGCCACAGCCCTCGCCGAAGTCGTGCTCCAGCAGGGCGGTCTGCCGTGCGCCGTCCTCGAGAAGACCGGTCTCGACGTCCACCGGTCCGGTGGCGATGCTGACCGCCTCGTTGAATCCGGAGGCGACGTCCGGCCGCTCGCAGAGCTCCCGCGCGACCTCGAAGGCGTCGGCCTCGGACGTCATGGGGAACGGGCTCCGCTGCGTGCCCATCCGGGTGGGTCCGCTGCCCAGCGCCACGAGCGCCCGGGTCGCCTCGATCCGACCCTGGGTCGCGTCGCGGACCGTCTCGGGGTCCAGTGGGCCGGGCACCTCGAACCCTGCCGCGGCGACGCCCGGGGAGCCGTCACCCGCCGGCGAGGGGAAGCGCACCGTGAGGGAGTAGCGCACCGGGTCGTCGACCTGGTGGGAGACGATGGCGAGGATCTCCTCGACGATCTGGTCGTCGGAGAGGCCCTCCTCGAGCGTCAGCCCGATCTGCGCCGTGCCGGACCACGGGAGGGTGTTCTGGCTGGAGATGTCGTGCTCGACGACGGCGTCCCGGCCGGCGAGGAACGGGTCGAACTGCTCCTTGAAGGCCGAGCCCGCGTCGACCGGACCGCAGCCGACGAGCGCGAGGAGGACACCGGAGAGCCCGAGGACCGCCACGCCTCGACGCATCAGGAGCCTGCGGCCTTCTTCGCCGCTGACTTCTTGGCGGTCGTCTTCTTGGCAGTCGTCTTCTTGGTGGCCTTCTTCGCGGTCGACTTCTTCGCCGTCGACTTCTTCGCGGTCGACTTCTTCGCCGTCGACTTCTTCGCGGTCGACTTCTTGGCCGTCTTCTTCGCGCCCTTCTTGGCGGCCTTCTTCGCCGGTCCCTTGGCGCGACGCTCGGCCAACAGCTCCTGAGCCCGCTCGGCCGTCAGCGACTCGACGTCGTCGTCCTTGCGCAGGGTGGCGTTGTACTCACCGTCGGTGACGTAGACCCCGAACCGGCCGTCCTTGACCACGATCGGCTTGCCGCTGACCGGGTCGTCGCCGAGCTCCTTCAACGGAGGCTTGGCGGC